>CAITYM010000109.1 GCA_903896615.1 uncultured Burkholderiales bacterium | reverse complement strand
TGCTTTTGCGCCCCAGATGAGAGAGGCACATGATGCAGTTGTCGTAAATATCTCCTCAATTGCCGCCACAACCGGAACCGGTAGTAACCTTGCATATGCAGCGTCTAAGGCAGCAACAGATTTGATGACCAAGTCTTTGGCAAAAGCCCTGTCCCCCGATATGCGAGTGGTGGGTATCTCCCCTGGCGTCGTGAATACTGGATTTGTACCGGGCAGGTCAGAGAGCTTTAATCAAAAGACAGCCTCTACTACCCCGCTTAGACGGGTTGGGGAAGCTCTGGACGTTGCCCAGGCGATATTGGCACTCACTACATCCCTTGCCTTTGCCACAGGCACAACGATGGTTGTTGACGGAGGCAGACACCTCGGTGTTTAATTTGAATAGTTCCAGAAACTGCTAGCTGGCATAGTGAACTTAATTCTGCCGACCGAATCCTCATTAAATCTCTTTAACGTTTACCTATTCGTTTAACGTTTAACTATTTCGAGCCCTCGCATAACCAAAAGCCACTATGAAATCACTTAAATTAACAGATCCCTCTCCCAGTCCCGATCAGATTCAAATTGAGATCGTTGATCAAAAAAAACCTCTCATCGGCCCTACAGAAGCTCTCATCAAAGTCAGCATGGCCGCTATCAATCCCTCGGACGTTAAAGCGTCTCTGGGTCATATGCCCCAAGCTGTATTCCCAAGAACACCTGGACGAGACTATGTGGGGGTTGTAGAAGAAGGTCCCAAAGCTTGGATTGGCAAAACGGTTTTTGGCTCTGGCGGGGATGTAGGTATTACGCGTGACGGCAGCCACGCAAGCTACTTGGTACTGCCCGCTCTCGCGTTAATCGAGAAGCCAAGCGCGCTCACCGACGCTCAAGCAGCCTCAATGGGGGTGCCCTGGGTGACAGCACTGGACGGCTGGAGCAAGGCTGGATATCCTGCACCTGGTGACAAAGTCATCATCGCAGGAGCCATGGGTAAGGTCGGTTTAGCTGCAGCAGCACTTGCAAAACTCTACGGTGCAGTGGTGATTGGTATTAAGAGAAAGAACACTGCCGCAGTGCCTGGTCATGCGTGTACGGAACTACTTGATTTAGAGGATCCGGACTTAGAGAAAAAACTCATGGAACTCAGTCAGGGACAAGGCTACTCCTGTGTTTACAACACAGTAGGTAGCCCCTACTTGGATTTGGCACTTAATGTATTAGCGCACAAGGGTAAGCAAATCTTGATATCTACCCTCGACCGTAATTGTCCATTTGATATTTTCAAGTTTTTCAGAAAAGAAATGACTTTTTACGGAGTTGATACCTTAAAGATGGATACAGCTGCGAGTAACCAAGTCCTTAAGAAGTTACTCCCCCATATAGCCTCCAAGCGGCTTGTGCTACCCAGTGAAGAACGACCAACCATTTACACAATGGAGGAGGCTGCAAAGGGGTTTAGTACAACATTTAAAAACGGCGGCGTTGGGTTGCTTAAACTGAACTAAACAAGCCTACCTAGAGAAAGATAGCCCGGTGCCCGGTATTGGCTAACCCACTTTTCTTATCTCATAAGTCCTTAAACAATTCCTTAAAAAAGGATTTCCACATCTGACCGATTCTGGCAAATCAAAACCTTTGAGTTTCATTATTCCAACAAACAAGAAACTCATAGGTTTTGGTTTGCACCTTAATCGATTTTTGGGTATTAATATTCTGAATGGGGGACCATCAAATCCATACAGCGAATAAACTTTAATCATTTGCACACTTGGACTAACAATATCTGAGATCAACAATCTCTAACTCATTGCAAAAAGATGCCCCAGGCCTACATAGGTAGGATTCAGCCTAATACTCTCGGTTGTCTTTTTTCAGCATAATACATACTGTGCAAATCAGTGCACCGTCTGATCTATACCACTATAAAGCAATAAAGCTATAAGGACTCCGAACATGTACGTTACCAAAGCAGAAGATGCTGTTCAATACCTTGCACCAGGGCATCACAAGATGCAAATGCACCGCATACAGGGTCAAGATGTCAGCCCCCTCAGCGGCATGTGGTCTGCCAGGCTAACGCTTGAGGCGGGCGGTTATGTTGAGGCTAGTGCCTCCCCTGCTGCAAAGCTCTATATTGTTGACAGCGGTGAGCTTGAATTCACAGGGGGAGACCAAACGGTGCTCATAAAGAAGGGAGACTCCGTATTTGTGTTGCCTAATGAGGCTCGTGCTTTTAAGGAATCTAGGGGCAGCACTGCAGTTATGTACCTGGTACTTTTAGAGAACTACGCCAAGTCTTAAAACCTACTTTAAGAATTAAACATGCTTATAAGTCAAACCCTGCTTCAACTGCGTCTTTATAAAACATCTTCACAGTATCTAAAGAGTAATTATCCAGGTCATATCCAATAAGCGTTAACTTTTTCAAAATATCGTTTGTGACAGTAATGACATGACAGCCTATATTGTCCGCCTGAAAGATGTTTAAAAGCTCCCTTGGGCTGGCCCAAATGAGCTCGGCTGCTGGCAAGGCTTTCAACATCTCTATAGCCTTAGCCATCATAGGTAGAGGATCTCTTCCCGTATCAGCGACTCGCCCGGCAAAGATAGAAACATAACTCGGCACCGAGGGGTTTAGGGCAAGAGCCTGTGCTACACCTTGCACCTGATCAAGAGTCATGATGGCCGTTACGTTTAACTTGACGCCTTTAGTCACAAGTTTTTTCACCAAAGGGTAGCAAGTCTCACCTTTGGTATTGGTGATGGGTATCTTCACATAAACATTGGGCCCCCAACTCGCAATCTCAAGTGCTTGACGCTCCATCTCGGCAAAGTCGTCTGAGAAAACTTCAAATGATA
>CAITYM010000108.1 GCA_903896615.1 uncultured Burkholderiales bacterium | reverse complement strand
CCCTCCAAGGACGCCTTGGGCTCAAAAACCACCTCAAAGGACGCATCACTAGAGGCACTCGTGCCAAAGGATACGGTGATAGCACCTAAACCCAGTAGTATGAGTCAATTCAAAGGCAACTCGAATGTTCCTTCCTCTGCGCCTTCCTCTGCGCCTAACTTGGCTGCGCCCGTTCAGCAGCCTACGGGTGGTGCAAAACCAGCAGTCAACGACACCCCTACCCCCCGGAGTCCCTCTTGATTAGGCTGACCATGCGCCTGCAAAAAACCATTCGATCGGCTTGGATGCCGATTGCTGCCTGCTCGGTCCTCTTGGGCGCTTGTAGTGCTGTAGGGCCTGATTATCAAAAGCCAACAGTTGCTGCTCCCTTGCAGTGGAAAACTGAGGCTGGATGGGAGATTGCAACCCCTAAGGATCATCTTCTAAAGGGACGGTGGTGGGAGATATTTGAAGATGGCGTTCTAAACTCACTTGAGGATCAAACGCTTTCACGCAATAACAATTTAATCCTAGCCGAGGCGAGGCTTGATCAAGCCAGAGCACTTACTGCCTCAGCCAATAGCTCTTTATTGCCTAAGATTGGACTTACTGCGGGTGAGGGGAGATCAAGAACTTCAAATGTGCGTCCCTTTACATCACAGGGGCAGAGCTACGGGGGCTCGATTCGACAAACTGACTTTAATGCAGGTTTGAATGTAAGTTATGAACTCGATTTAGCGGGACGTGTGAGACGTCAAATTGAGGGTGCCAAAGCGACTGAGTTGCAAATCACATCTGATTTTGAGAACACAAAGCTAATTTTGACAGCCCAACTTGCAATTAGCTACTTCTCTCTCAGGGAGCTTGATTCTGAAATCGCCCTGGTTCATGAGATTTTGAAGTCTCAACATGATGCGCTTGATTATGTGACTTCCCGCTACGAGTTAGGTGCATCCTCGCAGTTAGACGTTGACCAGCAAACTGCATTAATGTCCGGCACTGAGGCGCAACTCCAAAATTTAATGGATCAGCGTGCTCGCTTTGAGCACGCATTGGCAACTCTTACGGGCGTTGCTGCATCTGATTTTTCTATCACTCCTTCTACTGCGTTACCGGTTCCTGCGAAAATTCCACTCATCCAACCTGCGCAGTTGCTTCAGCGAAGACCCGATATAGCAAGTGCAGAGCGCGCCGTTGCAGCAGCAAATGCTCAAATTGGAGTTGCCAAGGCTGCATATTTCCCGACCATTAATTTAGGCAGTGTGTACGGCTCAGATAGTAGGGATAGGAATTTATTATTCTCAACAACCGCTATGCTTTGGTCGGTCGGGATCAGTGCGACTCAAACACTTTATGATGCAGGCAAAACGGAGGCCGGCGTCAATGCAGCTAAGGCGGCAAATACCCAGGCTGTAGCTACCTACAAGCAAACGGTACTTAATGCCTTTGAGGAGGTGGAGAATACGCTTTACACCCAAAAATCTTTGGAACTCGCAGCGCAGTCGCTCTCAGTTGCTGTAAAGAGCTCTAAAAATGCATTGTCATTATCTGAAGCCCGCTACCAGACAGGTGCAGCAAATCATTTGGAATTTTTGCTCGCTCAGCAGTCCTACTTGGGATACGCGCGCCAAGATGTTCAAAATAAAGGTCAACGCCTGCTTAACTCTGTTTTGATTGTGAAGGCAATGGGCGGGGGGTGGTCTGGAAGTGTGGATAAAGCTGTTGATACGCTGGGTCAAAATTCAGTTAAATAGCTGGGTGAGTCGGCGTTAAATAAACAGCGATGCTTAGATTGAACTTTGCCTCTACCTCTACCTCTACCACTATCTCTACCTCCAGCCCTACCCCTACCTCCAGCCCTACCCCTACCGAGTCAGCCCTGAGCCCCTAGCGCTGAACTATTAAACCCTAACTGTCCCTTAACCCTTGCTAGCAATAATTAAAACTGGATTTGATCTATGAATATTTTTGCTACGCGTCATAAGCATCTTGTCTGTAGAGTTGCGTATCTGGTACTTTTCCAGTGTTTATTCAACAAGTCCTTTGCTCTTGAGGAGCGCACTCAAAGCACCTACCCCAATAAGCCCATTACGATGGTGGTGGCATATGCCCCAGGCGGACAGGGAGACTTGCTTGCAAGAATCATATCGGAGCGCTTGTCCCGGGTTTATAAACAACCCATGTTGATAGATAACCGACCAGGTGTTGCGGGTACCGTAGGCACCCGCATAGTTGCGAAGTCAAAACCCGATGGCTATACGCTCTTACTGGGCCAAACGGGGGAGATTGTGTTGAACCGAGTCATCATTAAGGACTTGGGTTACGATCCAATGAAGGAACTAAAGCCAGTTGTTTTAATTGCTAACGCTCCGCTTGTACTCTTAACTGCAGTGGATGGTCCAATCAAATCCGTGCAAGATCTAATCCGCCTTGCTCAGGCAAGCCCAGGAGCTCTTAGCTTTGGATCTGTGGGCGCCGGTACTCCAGGACACTTAGCGGCAGCAGCCCTTTTGGAGGGAGCTAAGCTTGATATGGTCCACATACCCTACAAAGGGGTCGGACCTCTTATGACGGATTTAATGGCGGGACGAATCAGTATGTTTTTTAGTAGCGCCAGTGCTGCGCTACCCCAGCTCAGTGGGGGGAAACTACGCGCAATTGCGGTATCAACACCAAAAAGAATGAAAATCTTACCTGATATTCCAACCGTTGCTGAGTCAGGGATTGGGGGCTTTAGCTATTCACTATGGGGCGGTGTGTTTGCACCTGCCGATACACCTACTGACATCATTCAAACTTTGAACAAAGATATCAACGCCGTGATGGAGATTCCTGAAATTAAGAACCGCTTTGATTCAGATAACATGAGCGTACCTAGAAATACGCCCGCTGAGTTTCAAGAATTTGTACGCGGGGAGTCTGAGAAGTATGAGAAATTAGTAAAGAGCGCGCATATCAATGCAGACTAATGAATCCAGAATAATGAATCCAGGCTAATGAATTAAGGCTAATGTATCAAGGCTAATGTATAAGGACCAATTACTCGTTAATTTACTTTGCACGACAAAGTAAAAAAAGAGTTTTAGTGTTCGATGAAGTTTCTTATTTCGTCGGCTACAGATTCAATCTCTGTGATTCCGTCTAAGTTTCCTCCACTACCCACAAGCTCTATTTGTCGCGCTGATTTATCCGCCTCCTTGAGTGCGCGTACGGTAGATGTGGCGTAGGAGGGGAAAAAGAGTAGGTCACTAGGCGCAGAAATAAACAGTGCTTTGGCTTGCACCCGTTCAATTGCCTGCTGAATATCTGCGTAGTTTCCGGCCTTAAAGAGTTGCTGAGCACGGACTAAATAAAGAAAATGATTTGCATCTGAAATTTTGCTTCTCGCCTCAGCTGCTTGAGCAAATGTTTCCTCAATTGCGTACTTGTTTTGCCACTGTTGGATCGGGTGTTGACCCTCTGAGGCAATTCGGTTTGCAAATAACTTTTGTGCCCAAGTGGGGGATCTGGAGCTAAGGGTCACCTCCGTGAGTGCTTGGGAAAGACCCCGCGTGGGAGGGTGTTTGCCGTAAAAGTCGCCGTGGTTCCAAGCCGGATCCATCATGATGGGATAGGACCAGTTGTGAAGGGTTTGGATCAGGTAAGCATTTGACTCAAATCCGCTTGAGGTGACTGGAATAATGCGTTCCACCATTTCGGGATAATCCGTTGCCCACTCAATCGCTTGCATGGCGCCCATAGACGCCCCCATCACGAGGACGAATTTTTTGATGCCAAGTTTATCGGCCAGTGCTTTTTGGACTCTTACAAAGTCTTGTATGGTGACAATAGGAAAGCTCAAGCCGTAGTTCCTGCCTGTAAGGGGATTGATGCTTGATGGTCCTGTGGTAACTACGTGGGGGTCACCCACCCCGAGATTTACCAGTGTGTCAGAGCTGAGAACAAAGTATTTGTTTGTATCGATGGGCTTGCCGTTACCGATGATGCTATCCCAGTAACCGGCCTGCGGGTCACTGGCTTGGTACTTGCCTGCGGCGTGTGAAGTGCCCGTTAGAAAGTGACAAATCAAAATGGCATTATCAGCCTTAGCATTCAATCGCCCATAACTCTCATAACCGATACGGACACTGCGAATGACTTGTCCACCAACGGTATTGAAAAGAGGCATCTCAAAAACCTCTTTGGTCACGGTATCCTCATAGGCACGCGCTTGAAGCGGAGCATACAAAGTAATCACTGCAATGCATGCAAGAAGAGATTTTATGGAGTGAGATCTAATAGAGCTGAAAAAGCTGATTTGGGATTTAAGGTCGGTCATGGCTCTAGGCTCTATTGTGCGCGGTTATGAATGTTCACTTATATTTTAATTCTAGGCTATCCATCAGGGGCTTTTGTACCAAAGCCTGTCTAAGCTCAAAGCTAGCAACGAGTCCGCTTGACTCCTCTAATTGTCCGCTCTCTTTTAGGCTAGAAAGCGCGTTTTGCATACCCGTAATTGCCCCTTGCAAAGCCGCGTTGGCGTATAAAACCATTGCAAACCCCATCTCTTTTAACTGATCGTGTGAGAGTGTGGGTGTTTTGCCGCCAATGACGATGTTGATGATTTGCGGCACGCGAAGGCTTGAGGCAATCTCCTTGATCTCTGCTAAGTTTTTGGGCGCCTCTACAAAGATCACATCAGCGCCTGCATCTTGGTAGAGTTGAGCTCGCTCTAAGGCCTCCTTTATGCCGTGCACTGCGTTTGCGTCCGTTCTAGCAATAACCAAGAAGTCAGGGTTAGCGCGCGCGTCTACAGCCGCCTTAATCTTCCCCACCATCTCATTGGCTGTTATAACTGATTTGTCATTGAAGTGGCCGCAACGCTTGGGGCTATCTTGATCTTCGAGTTGCACACCGTCTGCCCCAGCGCGCTCGAGTACCTTGATGGTTTGACGAACGTTGATTGCATTTCCAAAACCCGTGTCTGCGTCCACGATAAGGGGTAAAGCAACTGCATCTTTGATGGCGCTCGTATGGGATGCTAAATCGTTTAAATTGATAAAACCCAAATCGGGGAGCCCGTAAAAGGTGTTGGTCAGTCCAGCACCACTCAAGTAAATTGCCTCAAATCCCATGGATTCAATTACCCGCGCTGCTAATGCATTGGCTGCGCCAGGGACAATGAGCGCTCGCTTTTGATTTAGTTTTTCTTTAAGTATTGCCGCGTAGTTCATGGATATATATCTGAATAAAAAGATTCGGGTTGAACGATTCTAGACCTATTGATTGACGACTCATCGGTTTTTGAATTTCGATGAATGAAAGGGGCTATTTAAACGGTATTTACTCTTCTAAAGAAGTCTGATCTAGGTTTGCCTGGGTTAGCTCTCTTCACCCAGTTTAACCCCACTTTATTTAGGCGGGGTTCTTTAGGACTGGTGGAGGACTGGTGTAGGACTGGTGGAGGGACTAGTTTACCCACCGGTAATCACTATATTTTTATCTCCCATTTAACGCGTTACCCACCCTCAAAAGCACTTCGTCCCAACTCCTGTTAGCTCCTTGTCTGTACAGCGTCATGCTTGGGTACCAAGGTGAAAAGGTTTGATCAATCCCCCACCTCCAATCCGGGGTGTAGGGGAGCAATAGCCAAGTCTTATATCCCAACGCTGCGCAAAGGTGAGCTACTGAGGTGTCAACTGTAATAATCAAATCTAAGTTTGAGCAGATGGCTGCTGTGTCTACGAAATCCCCCACACGCTGTGCAAAGGAATAGGCATTTGCAACGTGTTGCTTTAAATAATTAAGCTCATCAGGCGTAATATCCTTTTGCAAGCATACGTAATCATGCGTTTCGGGTAAGGCCGTTAATAATTTTTTTAATTCGATACTCCGTAAGTGATCGTTTGGATGGTTCGGGTTACCGCGACTTAAGAGTCCTATCTTTAATCGATTTAAATCGTCATTGCCGCGAACATTATTTATGTGTTCACTAAGCAGATTTGCCCATTTGTGAGCACTCTTTTGAGGGATGGATAAGTAAGGAGTTGCTTCAAAGTTGAATACTTCAGCGCTATCAATTCGAGTGTTGTTGAACTTAGACACCGAAATTTCATCCGTGGAACTACGGATATCAGTTGTATTTGCTTTTAACAAAGCCAAAGACAATGGCAAACTCATCAAAGGGCAATAGCAATCAAAGCCAGGCAACTCCTCACCAGGTTTGAGCACCAAGACGTCAGGAAAAGAGTTACTGATGAGGGACGTGAGTGGTGCTGGGCACTGAAATATAACTTTCGCAAATCGGTGTTTAAGTGCGTTTAAGTACCTACAAAACTGCAGGGTGTCACCCAGTCCTTGTTCGCTGTAGATGAAAATAGTTGAGGTGGTCTGCGTTTGCCCAGGTAATTCTTCACCCATCCATAGGGGCTGGGAGTAACTCCTGTGTTCAAGGTGAATAGGTGAACTTTTATTCTTCCATCGCCATTCATACTCTTTAAAACCTTCAAGGTATTTACCCAGTAACAAATTTAAAATACTTCGGTTCCAGTGCGCCTCTGCATAATTTTGATTCAAAGCTATTGCACGATCATAGCTTGCCAATGCAGCGGGCCAATCATGCTGCTCTTTGTAAAGAAGTCCTAAATTGTTGTGGGCGTAGGCGTAATTGGAATCCAATTGAACTGCAGCTTGGTAATCCTTGAGTGCTTTGTCCAGTTGTCCCGACTCGGCGTAGCAAAGGCCCCTGTTGTTCAGGGCCTCTGGGTATTGAGGGTTGAGCAAAAGAGCCGTATTGAATGCTTGAAGCGCTTCTCGGTTCAGTTTTAAGCCCCTATAGGCAACGCCGAGGTTGGAGTAAAAAAGGGGGCTCTTTGAATTGATCTGTGTCGCCAAGGTGATGTACTCAACCGCTTGAGCGAATTTGTTTTGTTCGCAAAGCGCAACGCCTAGCAGGTGCAGCGCATTGAAATTATCTGGCTCCTTGCTAAGTACTTTTCTGTAAAGACTCTCTGCCTCTAGGGTTAAGCCTTTTTGGTGCAATACAACAGCTTCCTTCAGCTCCTCGCTTGGCTCTGCGCCGTACCCCAAGTTCGTGGGTTTATGAGTTTTGATAAAAGGATTTTTACCCGTTAATTTTTTGCTAGGATTTTTGGGGAAATGAATTGCCATTGGGTATTAATTCAGTCGCAAGCCAACTCTTAAATTCACGCGGTTTTTGAATAGGATAAATGTTTAGCTGAGCTACAACTAGGTAGCCATTTTAGCGGGATTAAATCACTGCAAAATGGAGCAATTTCTATGAAACATTGATATTACCCCGCCTCACCCTAGTGCATCCAAAAAATGGTCGCCTTTCAAGCGTTGAGTACAGAAAGTGCAGAGTGTGCAGAGTGTGCAGCACTTGCTGGAGTTGGATACGCTTAATATCTAAATGTTAACTATCTCTACCCAACTTGAGGCTTTGCCGGTTGGATATTTCTCGATCAATAACAATGTGCCCGTTTCAGGTTCAAGCCGGTAGACTGAAATGGTATCGGAGAGTTCGCCTGTGACAACCACAAATTGGCTACTTGGGTCAATATTGAAGCCCCTTGGCTGGCGCTCAGTTTCATGGTGAGAGGTTTGAGAAATCTTGCCAGATTGGGGCTCTACGCGAAAGACGGTAAGTGTGCTGTTTGTTCTCTCTGATGCAATCAAAAACTTACCATCTGGCGTAATGCGGACATCAGCGGCCCAAATGTCCTTGTCAAGGCTGCGAATTAGGGGCTGGGTGTTTGTTGCAACTGCAGGCCCTCTTGGTAAACCGGGTTGTAAGTCAGAGTGGGGGGGTAGTGCTGAGTCAACCCAAAGGGCACTAAGCAATCCTGTCCTTTGATCCAGCGAGAAGGTTGTAATGGTTGCGTCTAACTCGCACAGTAAATATACAAATCTATTGTCGGGTGAGAAAACAAAATGTCTGGGACCTGATCCTTTAGCGGCAGACTGCGCGCCTGGTGTATTTAAGTCCAAACGACCTTTGTATTGATCAAATTTAAATTGTGTCAACTCATCGCTACCAAGGCAAGGCACGAAGACAAATTGATTTGTGGCGTCAATACGAACGCAATGTGCATTTTGACCAACAGGCACTGTTTGGATGGGGTGAGGTTCGACTTTACCATCTGCGTCGATAGCATTTACGCTCACAAGGGACGATCTGTAACTAGCGCTAAAAAGATATCGCCCGGTTTTGTCGAGTGAAATGAAAGGAAAACTCTCTGCAAGTGGGGCACTGTCAAAAAGTGTTAGTGCGCCGTTTTGGGGATTAATACGGTATACAAATACGGTATAGGGTGCTGCTCTGGAGCCTGCAAATAACAATTGACGCTTTGAATCGATAGCCATGGGCATTACCAGGGGTGCAGCCTTGACTCGAGTGCCTACAAGTAGCTTCCCCGTTGAAAGCATCTCGTAAGTCCCGATATCTGCATCATCAGCGCTGGAGACGTAGACAAAAGTTTTGGAATAACTTGTGTTCATAAAGAATCATATGATTTTTGATCAATTGAAGTCGATGGAGGACAATTGGAGTGGAGGGGAGCCCAGTAAGTAATCCATGGCAAATTAATAGAGGGTCGTTAAGTATTTCTAAATCTTCAACCTATGGCCTATGGATTGTGGCTTATAGGCATATGGGCATATGGGCATATGGGCATATCGGCTTAGTTGAATTTATACAATAAAAGGGCGACCTGGATTATTTTATAGGTTATCTAAATAAGAGCAAATGCTTTCCCACTGTATTAAATCTTTTTCTACTTTAGACGGAGAAATGTCAAACATGGAAAGTCCGTGTTCAACCATGTGCAAGTAATACTGGGTGTCGCGTAAAAATCCGATGACCGCAATATCCAATGAGTTAAGGAATAGCTTTAATTTGTCTCCCGATATGGTTCTTGCATCGATTCTGTTACCAATGACAGCAACGCGTGTGTGTTGATCTTTTGTTAAATTAGAAAGGGTCGTTAAAAAAGCTTTCGTAGCTTGCACATCAAAAGCACTAGGCAAGATGGGAACGATCACCACATCAGCCCTAGCCACAACCTCTTTAAGTCTCCACCCATCAAGGGCGCCAGGTGTATCAATCACAAGTCGGGTGATATCCGGCGGTGGTTTGGCGGTAAGTACAAGATCCGCTTGATATTCCCAAGTGCGAATAAGGGGGAGGGTCTTTGGTCTTTGAGTTAGCCAGTATTTTGAAGACTGCTGGTTATCAGCGTCCCCAAGCATCACTTTATGACCTTTGCTGGCAAAATACCCCGCAATTTGAGTCGAAAGGGTTGACTTTCCCGATCCACCTTTTGGGTTGATGATAGCTATTATTTTCATATACAACTTTTATTGTATTTTAACGCCTCTTATCGTTTACTTTAGAGGGATTTCAAGCAAAAGGGGTGATTGGGCATAATGCGTTTGTCATGCTACCTTCATGATTGCACTCAAGGGGGTCGACACTGGGTTTCCAACTGTGTTGTTAGGTGGCCTGCTACAGCCTTTTCATCTTCACTTAAAGGTGCAGGGGTTTAGCGTTATTAAAACCGCATGTACAAATACAAAAGTCCCCAAGATGGAAGTGAGGATTTGATTTTTTATCGAGCCCCTTTTAAGAGCATTTCATCGCGAAACTCTGCGAGAATAAGGGCATGCAAACGCCACTTATCAACGATACCTTCATCAAAGCTTGTCTTAGGCAAGCCACCCCTCACACCCCTGTTTGGTTGATGCGACAAGCTGGGCGGTACTTGCCTGAGTACTGTGCGACCAGGGCTAGGGCAGGCTCCTTCATGGGACTTGCCACTAATGTTGATTTTGCAACAGAGGTTACGCTCCAACCACTGGAGCGTTATGCACTAGATGCTGCTATTTTATTTAGCGATATTTTGACTGTGCCTGATGCCATGGGTCTTGGTCTGTCATTTGCACAAGGCGAGGGGCCTCGCTTTGCCAAGCCAGTTAGGACGGAGGCTGATGTAGCCTTATTAAGAGTTCCTGATATGGACAAACTAAGGTATGTCTTTGACGCTGTAAGCTCAATTAGAAAAGCGCTGAATGGGAGAGTACCACTAATCGGTTTCTCAGGAAGTCCGTGGACGCTGGGTTGTTATATGGTTGAGGGCGCAGGCTCCGACGACTACAGACTGGTAAAGTCCCTGATGTATGCAAGACCAGATCTTATGCATCAAATTTTGAGTATCAACGCAGACTCTGTGGCTACTTATTTGAATGCTCAAATCGATGCAGGTGCCCAGGCTGTCATGATCTTTGATAGTTGGGGAGGGGTGTTGGCTCATGAGGCATTTAAGAGCTTTAGCTTGCATTACACCAACCGCGTTCTCTCTAAATTAAAGACCGAACACAATGGGCAGACTATTCCACGAATTGTTTTCACTAAAGGTGGTTCAGTTTGGTTAGATGAGATGGCCGATATGGATTGTGAGGTCCTTGGACTGGACTGGACTGCAGATCTTAGTGCGGCCAGGCATAGAGTAGGTGGACGCGCTGGTACACCAGGCAAGGCATTGCAAGGTAACTTAGATCCCAACGTCCTCTTTGCGCCTGCCGACGTAATAGCCGCCGAGGTGGTCGCGGTGCTCGAGAGCTTTGGCAAACCGCACACAGACACAGCTTGCAGTGGTCCAACTCATATATTTAACTTAGGTCACGGGATCAGTCAATACACCCCACCTGAACACGTTAACGCGTTAGTTGATACGGTTCACTCTCACTCTATTTCTATGAGGTCTAAATAGACATCTAGCAAAAAAGTTAGACCAGCTCTTACTTTTTTCTAGCTGACGCGAACACCGAGCTTTATCATTTGCGCAGCCACGCTCATGCCCAGTGCATTTGCATCACCGAGGTTTCGCACCTGCGCAGTTTTTTCTACCTTGATGAGTGGGTGCGTGTTTTCCGGGTCTCCCCACTGGGCTCGCAGATTTAAATTCAGTACCTGTGAGCTACTGAGCCCATCTAACACCGCGTGGGCTGCTAAGGGCATAGAGCAACTGCCGCCCAGCGCTCTACTTACTGCGCGCTCAGCCTCTACGCACATCCACGTGTGATGGCTTACCAAGGGTTTTAAGATCTCAACCATGTCTGCTCGAGTCGAGAGCACTTCAATCCCCAGTGCTCCTTGCCCCGCTGCCGGAAGCATTTGATGCGGCTCAAATGACTCACGAATACGCTCACCCAGCCCAAGTCTTTTTAGACCTGCGGTCGCCAAAATAATTCCGTCATACTCACCTTGATCGAGTTTTTTGAGGCGAGTATCCAAGTTGCCGCGTAAGGGTTCAATTTTGAGATCCGGGCGTAGCGCTTTAAGTAAAACCATTCTTCTAAGGCTTGACGTTCCAACTCTTGCCCCGTGCGGTAACTTTGCTAATGTGTGAAATGAAGGGGAGACCCAAGCATCTCTCGCATCCTCGCGCTCCATCACACAAGCAAGAGTGAAGCCTTCAGGTAAATTCATGGGTACATCCTTGAGTGAATGTACGGCCAGGTCTGCGCGACCCTCTTCAAGAGCGGTTTCTAATTCTTTGACAAAGAGCCCCTTCCCCCCGACCTTTGACAATGAGCGATCTAAAATTTGATCCCCTTTTGTTGTCATCCCTAGTAGGGTAACTGTATGTCCTAACCCCTCTAATAACGCCTTGACGTGTTCAGCCTGCCAAAGCGCAAGGCGACTCTCACGGGTTGCGATGGTGATATGTTTTTGCTGGGAGAGGGAGCTCATTAAAAGGTTCAGTGGTAACTAAAACCCCAAATCCTAGCATGACTTGCATGAGGGTATTTGGAACCCGAGAGAAAATATTTTTTAAATGCCTAATACGAAAAAAAACTATTCATCTTCAAAGTGTTTCCAGCAGGACGTCTCATCTAAGATCTCACTTTTGTTATTTAAACAGAATTCTTTATAAATATGTTTTTTGTGATCACTCAATATGAAGGTTCTGTACAGAGTTCTGTCTTTGACAGAGAATATGACAAAACGCGGTTGCGGGCAATCTTCTCCTAAAACACAACTCTTCATAACGTCTGTGTTGATATAGAACTCAATAGTAACGATAGGGAGTTTAGGGGGCTTCTCGGTTGGAACAAGTCGCATTGCACAGGTCCTGCCGCTGACTTTGGGCATGTCTAATTTATCAGCTAGCATGTTCATATCTTTGGTGAGCAATTCTCTGTACCACTCACCGACAGTGCCCCTGCAGTAATAATATTTTTCTTCCCCGTGCTCGTTAAAGGGTTCTATATAGGGTTGACGTTTTGAGTCTAGATAGAAAAGTGGCTCTATACCTTCGTAAGTTCTTTTGGGCGCGGACTTCTTCTCCTCTTTTGCACCTTCCTTACCACCTTCTTTTTTCTCTCCCCCTTCCTTTTTTTCTTCCTTTTTCTCGCCGCCCTCTTTCTTCTCTTCTTTTTTACCTTCCTTGCCGCCTTCTTTTTTCTCTTCTTTTTTCTCACCGCCTTCTTTCTTTTCTTCCTTTTTCTCCCCACCTTCCTTTTTCTCCTCTTTTTTACCTTCTTTTTTCTCTTCCTTTTTTTCCTCTCCAGCAAAGGAGGGCGCAGGAACAGCTATACAAAAGATGCATAGGCTTAGGACGAGGAGGATAGATTTTTGCGAGAATTTCATAGCTTAACTTTAAATGGACTCTTCCTATGATCGGTTTGAAAATGGAATCCTTGAGGGTCTTGGGTAATCCTTAAGTACTCGATTGCTTCAAGGGCCTTTTATCTACTCCTCAACTGTGTAGCACGTAGAGTTTTTGTACCATTTACCCTTATCAGTTACGCAGTTTTGGCTGAGTACGTTTTTTCCAATGTCTGATAAGAAGTACTGCCTGAAAACTCTGCTTCCTTTTAAAATCAGACTAACGCTACGGTAGGTTAAGCAAAACTTACCAGTGGTACAAGTTGTCATATCCTTGTTGGATGAGAAAAAGTTAATACTGATTCGCCCAGGCGTTAAATGATTCTCGTTGGCTACGCTAACCAAGCAAAGTACACCGTCCACCATAGGGATTTTTGTAATCTCTGAGAAGTAATTAAGCTCTGCTACCAAAACCTCCCTGTACCAAGGCGCAACGATACCTTGGCAGTCGTAATAGTCCAGTTTGTAAGTGTGAACCACCACATCGATCATGGGACGGTTTTTGGGCCCAAGAAGCAGCATAGGCTCTCTTCCCGAAGTGGGGGGATGCGCTCTGAGGGATTTGTTGGGAGGAACACTTGAATCGGTCAGGCTGTCTAAGAAACTAGCCTGAGCGGTATTGGTGTCCGTTGGGCGCACCTTCTCAACAGGAGTTGCCCCAGATTCTTTCACAGAGGATTCTTTGGCCGGAAACGGCTTAAATTTAGGTGCTTCAGGCTTATCTTGGCTCCACCCCACTCCAGAGAATGTGAGCGCTAAAGTCAAAGTAACAATAAGTTTGTAATGCATAAAAGAAAACGACTAAACGGACCATTAGAGTGCATACTTTAGCATCTTGTTAGCCCTTTTTTTGGGGTAAATATTCAGAAATCAGCACTTCTAGCTGATTCAGCTCAAGTTTTAGCTTTTAGATACGAAGTTAATCAAAGGGAATAAGTGCGTCCAGCATGCTTAGGTCGTCATTTTTGGCACTTTCGAGCTTGTACATGCAACCCTAGGGGGGGTAAATTATTCCGGAGCCATTTGGATAAATTAGGTTAATTAGGTAAATTAGGTTAATTGGTACAAATTCAATTTAACCGCAAACAGAGAAGTTAGATGTTCTATAAACGGTTGGTGCTATTGTTGAGCTTACTTGTGCTCGCCTCTTGTGGTGGGCAGGGGTCATTTAGCGGGCAACCCAACGGAACTTACGTTGTGAGCGTGACGGTTAGTGGATTAAGCAATTTAAATAATTTAACAAGCGGTTCTTTCTTAAAAATACAAAGTAATGCATCAGAGCTTACATTTACAGGCGATGGAACGCAGTCTTTCCCATACCAAAGTGTGGCTACACAATACAACGTTGTAATTGTTACGCAACCATCTCCAGTAGTCTGCAGAGTTATGGGGGGCTCGGGCGTCAATACAAGTTCAAATACGATTAATGTGAATGTTACTTGTGCTGCACAGTATGTATATGTAGCAAATTTCAATGCTAATTCACTAACTGTTTTTGAGATATTGGGACAGGGACGTTTTACGCCGGTAAGAACCTCAGTTCCAACCGGTACTGCTCCTAGTAGTGTTGTCGCTCATCCAAATGCACCATACATTTATGTTGCTAATCAAGGGGACAACACAATTGGTGCTTACCAAATCACCAACGGCGTACCAGCGCTAATGCATACTGCTATACAGGTACAAGGGACTGCACTGAGCAGTGGCCCTAATTTTCTGAGTATTTCCCCAAATGGGTCGTTTCTATATTGTTCAAATACAGACGGGACAATTTCTCAATTCAGAATTGGAGTCGATGGAAGCTTAACTCAAATCACTGGAGCGCCAATTAATGTAGGAAATGGACTCAATAGCTTATCCGTTGATCCTAGTAGTAATTATCTATATGCAACGCGCAGCGATACGAACGCTAATCCTAATGTGAATGCTATTTACCAATTTTCTATTCAGTCAAATGGAGGGCTTCAAACTCTAGATGCGCCAGTGAATCTTGCAGCGCACTCTAGGCCAACCTCTGTTGCTGTTGGCCCAACAGGTCAATATGCTTATGTTGTTAATAATGGAGCAAATAATGTTGAGGTTTTTCCGCTAAATGCTGGTGCCCTTGGATCCCCACTGAGTCCACCAATCTTGGTTGATCCCTATCCCCATGCAATTGCTTTAGCAGTTACCCCTAACGGTACCTATGCCTACGTAAGTAATTACGGATTATCTGGTTCGGGGAACACGCTTTCGCAACTTAGGGTTGATCCTACAAGCGGGGCGTTAAGTGCTATTAATTCAAGTGTTCAATTAAATGTTTTCGGACCATATGCAGTTGCTGTGGATGGATCTGGATACGGTGTTTTCGTATCCAATTATCATCAAAACGATGCTGGTACTTTATCTGAACTTTTAATCGCATCCGATGGTTCATTGCCAAACGCACCAATTTCATACGGCAATAACGGTATCCTTTCCCAGCCCCAAAGTATCGCTATTCATTAAGAGGATTCAAATTAATTAAGGTTAGCACCACTAACTTATTTTCTTTGTGTTGCTAGAACCTGAAGACCTCTGACCACCCCTGGTCTGACAGTCACTCTATTAAACCAAGACTTTAGATGGGGGTAGTCCTTCCAGTCAATGCCTTGGTTTTCCCAACTCCTTAGCCACGGGAAGATCGCTATGTCAGCGATGCTGTAT
>CAITYM010000107.1 GCA_903896615.1 uncultured Burkholderiales bacterium | reverse complement strand
GATCATGAGGTAGAGCAACTACAGTCAAATATTTCAGTATTTCCAGGGCTCTACGAATCTGCATCTACATATACAAAAACAAACTCAATTGAACAATTTCTCTGGGATGCACGTTCTAAACTGAGTGAACAGAAATCCCTTTTTGTTTTAATCAACACATACGATTTACTTTTATCCGATGGTATAGCTGAGGAACATGAAAAAATTCTTTTCGACCGGTTCTTAGCCACTTTTGGTTTCAACAGAAAACAATTTCAACCCTATGCTAATTTGATTGAAACAAAGAATCAAAGACCGACTTCCGTTGTCAGTAAACTAGCTCAGAGCCTAAATTCAACCATTAAACCTGAAGACTCTGTGGCAGGAACCAAGAATATAGCTAACGACGCTCATCATTTAAGAGAAGTATCTATTGAGAAAAGCTCAATAAACCTTGGCGCTTCTGTTGCCAACAAACCAGAAGTTCAAATTATCAAGACCGGATCAAAGGCACAAGAGGCTAATGCGTTAGTCCAGTCTGATAAAAAGCAAACCACATTAATAGTAGCGCCAGTAACTGCCAATACCTTAAATATACAAAAGGCCAATCCAGAATCTGCAGCGAAGAATGTGCAAATTGTCGAGTCTGAAATATCGCCTCAAAACGGAGAAAATGCCTTCATAACAAGTCCGATCAAAGTTAAGGAGTCCTTACTTGAGGCATCTAGTCAAACATCAGCAGCATCAATAAATTCAAATTTAGCGAAAAGTACTTCAAAAGATAATACCCAGTCAATTGAAGCTCAAGTTGATTTTGAGAATACACAACAAATATCGACTGACAGCATTGCAAAGAATATTCAACCTTTATCTCAGGCAAAATCCAGCAAAAAATCTACCGCATCAAATATTTATGACAACGTCGACTACTCACCCAATTCGCAACCATTAGATAGTGGAGTCAAAAGCACTTTTAATTTACAGTCCCTTGAGGACGCGACATCACAATCCAATCAGCAACTTATTAGTCCAACAGATGGTAGCAAGAGCCCTCATCATGCAAGCGAATCCAGTTTACTAGGTGCCAACTCTCAATTATTACCCAAGAGTAACAGTGTAACTGGCTTAGGCAATTTATCAGACATTCAGAATTTAGACAAAAACAATCCACATGCATTAGTGGCATCTGCTGAAAATCCTGTCCATCAACGCCCCACTGTTGAGAGTAACTTAAATACCGAAGGGCCAACTACCGTTTTTAATCCAAGCAAAGATTCTGCGACCAGTTTGATAGCGGATACATCACTCACTCACGGTATTGTCGAGATTGATGGCGATACCCCGTATAAGGATTCTAATTTTAAGGAGCCTAAGCTCTCACCTTTGCAAGAACGGTTTGCAGGAGTTTACTCAGAGATTATTGATGTTCACGAGAAGCTAGATTTGCTCGATGGCATTAGTTCAAATCCACGTCAAGGGTCGAATCAGCCACAAATTTCTGAAACTGTGGATGTCCTGTCAACAGATACTGGTTCACTTGGAGTGTTGATTGAAGAAGTTAAATCACCTCGACCATTCACTAATGAAGAAGAGTGCGGTAGTTTAAATACAAACAGCAACAATTCAAATATTGATAGTCGGGCTAAAAATCCTTTTGAAATGCAGGATGAATTTGTAGCAGACTCAAACGCTGCATCTATTTTAATTAAGACTACTCATAAGAATGCTAGCCATGATGAACTAGCCCCTAACAAACTCGGCCCCAAAAAACAAAGTACTGCACTCATTTCAAGCAATTTCAGTCCAACTGGGATACCCTCATTCCCAAGTGATACCCAAGCAGTTACTCCTGATCAATCTTTAGAGGACAACCTAACTAAGATTTCAAAGCAACCAATAAATTTAGCCAATACACAGATTGAGGTGAAGAGTTCAGATACTAATCATACTCTCCCATATCAAGACATAGCCCTGAAATCAAATCTTGCATTTAAACCATTAGAGATATTGGTAACTAAGCAAAGTTTAGATGCACCTAGCATGGATGTTCATATTGAACCAATTCACAAAGCTTTAAGTAAGCAAGGTTTGTCTGTTTTTACACAACCTGAGCAAATAGTTTTGCCCCCTAAGTCCTCCCCGGGTAATGTGAGCAACTTAACGAATAATCTGCCCTTGTTTGAAGCACAGATGGATAATGGAATTAGCATACATGATGTGTTTATACCGAAATCTATCACCACAGATTTTGGCGATGACTACTTGCGTTCTAGTAATTCATCTAAGGTTTTGATACCTATTCAAAAATCAGTTCGATCACACAAAACGTTTTCTACAACTGCCGTAAATTTTATAAAAATAAGTATTGTTGGGGCCGTTATTGGTTTGTGCTC
>CAITYM010000106.1 GCA_903896615.1 uncultured Burkholderiales bacterium | reverse complement strand
GTCAACACATTGGTCGGATGTTTCGTGCTGATGGCTGGGCTTGTTTTATTTGGTGAGGATGGGAAAATGTCCACCTACGCAGCACTTGTACTTTGCGTGGGCGCCTCGCAGTGGGTTTTGACTCGAGGTTGGCGATCAAGAGTATAAAAACGGCGCTAAAAACCGACTTTTGATAGAGCTTATTTGATTGTTCTCGACTTTGCGGGCAGACACACTGCACTTACACTGGGATAATATGTGTGGTTTTTAGGTGAATTTAGTTTGCTCTGGTTCATTCAAAGTCCCACGCCCCCTTGTTTGGTATTGATATTTGCTCACGGAATGTGGCAATCAAGTTTGGCTTTTAAGCGAAATGGCATGAAAAACTGTCATTTCATACAAAAAACAGAGCCGTTTTATCGCCCTGATTCCATAGGGAATTGTGCGGTGCGGTAACATAGAAGAATACCTATGAATGCACCAATATTTATCCAGCAACTAGCCTCAGAAGTTAAAAACGGACCCCGCCTGCGCGAGATTCCTTATAACTACACGTCATTTTCCGACCGCGAAATTGTTGTTCGCCTGCTTGGTGAGCGATCATGGACTCTTTTAGAGACTTTACAGGGCGAGCGCAAGACGGGCCGATCCGCCCGAATGCTTTATGAAGTACTGGGCGATATTTGGGTTGTGCAAAGAAATCCTTATTTAGAGGACGATTTATTAGATAACCCTAAACGACGTGCGCTTTTGATTGAGGCTTTGAACCACCGCTTGCACGCGGTGGAGGTAAGGCGTAAGCCAGAGGAGGATCCTGAGCGGGATGCGCTTGTTGGAGAGCTTTTAAATCTTGCCCGCCAGATGGTTATGGAGTTTGCTAATAGATTTGTCCGGGTCCAAGCGCTCAGGCGGGCAACACTTAGAGCTTTAAAGAAATATACCAAAGCTGACAACATAAAGTTTGATGCGCTCAGCCGAGTTTCGCACGTAACGGATGCAACTGACTGGCGCGTTGAGTACCCCTTTGTCGTTTTGATGCCTGATTCGGAAGCGGAGATGGCGCAATTGGTTAAAGGTTGCATTGAGCTGGAGTTGACAATTGTTCCCCGCGGGGGCGGTACTGGCTATACGGGGGGCGCTATACCGCTTACCTGGAGAAGTGTAGTCATTAATACCGAAAAACTCGAAGCAATGTCGGACGTGCAGATGATTCGACTGCCGGGTCTGGGTCAAGAGGTGCCAACAATTTGGTGCGAGGCCGGCGTTGTCACCCAGCGAGTCGCTGACTGCGCTGAGCGAAACGGTTTTGTTTTTGCAGTGGATCCAACCTCCGCTGAGGCCTCCTGCATTGGCGGAAACGTTGCCATGAACGCGGGTGGTAAAAAGGCAGTGCTTTGGGGTACTGCCCTTGATAATTTGGCATCTTGGAGAATGGTCACACCAGACGCACAGTGGCTTGATGTGGTTCGCTTGGATCACAACCTTGGCAAAATTCACGACGCTGAGATGGCAAGCTTTGAGTTGCGTTACTTTCAAGCTGACGGCGTTACCCCTATTCGCACTGAGCGTTTAGATATTAAGGGCTCAGGTTTTCGAAGGGAAGGTCTAGGTAAGGACGTTACAGATAAATTCTTAAGTGGCTTACCAGGGATTCAAAAAGAAGGTTGTGATGGACTCATTACGAGTGCTCGTTTCATTGTTCACCGGATGCCCAGTTTTACGCGTACGGCATGTCTAGAGTTTTTTGGACATCCCAAAGATGCCGTACCTAGTATTGTTGAGATAAGAGATTTCATGTTTGCTCAAAATAAAGAGGGCAAATCTGTATTGGCTGGACTCGAACATTTAGACGATCGTTATTTAAAGGCCGTTGGGTACACCACAAAATCTAAGCGCGGTGGATTGCCCAAAATGGTGCTTGTGGCCGACATAGCAGGAGATGATGCAGATTTGGTTGCTGCAGCGACCTCTGAGGTTGTGCGACTGGCCAATTTGCGAAATGGTGAGGGTTTTGTTGCTGTTAGTGCAGAGGCAAGAAAAAAATTCTGGCAAGACAGAAAACGTACCGCAGCCATTAGTAGGCACACCAACGCTTTCAAAATAAATGAGGACGTAGTGATTCCTTTGCCTCGAATGGCGGAGTATACGGACGGGATCGAGCGCATAAATATCGAACTCTCACTCAAAAATAAGATTGCACTTTGCGATGCTTTGTTAGAGTTTTTAAACAAAGGGGATCTTCCCCTGGGTAAAAGTGAGGACGCGGG
Organism: uncultured Burkholderiales bacterium; assembly: GCA_903896615.1. Lineage (GTDB taxonomy): Bacteria > Pseudomonadota > Gammaproteobacteria > Burkholderiales > Burkholderiaceae_C > Limnohabitans. The sequence goes on along the minus strand of CAITYM010000106.1, from coordinate 28,514 downwards.
GGAGGTTGCATCGGCAGAGATTTTGGGTGAGCGACTCGAGCAAGCAAAGACACTCATTTTGTCGGTTAAAGAGCAGTGGAGTGAGTGGCTGAGTAGTTGCGACACTTTGTTTGCGCAGTTACAAGATCATACTTTGCGTGCGAGTTGGAAGGTTCAGTTACGCGATCCTTTGCAAAATATTTTTAGCGGCGTTGCGTTTGATTTGATTTTCAATGAATGCGTATCGATCCACCAGCGGGTGCTCAAGTCTAGGGTTTGGGCTGCTCTGCACATGCATGCGGGTGACGGTAATGTGCATACCAATTTACCTGTTAATAGTGATGATTATGAAATGCTTCAAACAGCGCATCACGCTGTGGGTCGAATTATGCAGTTGGCGCGCTCGTTGGACGGGGTGATCTCAGGTGAACACGGCATCGGCATAACTAAACTTGAATATTTAAGTGACGAAGAATTAGCTCCATTTGCAAGATACAAAAAACGCGTGGACCCACATGGGCACTTTAATGCCGGCAAGCTAACCCGTCAAAGCAGTGGTCATCAGGGTCAGGGTAGTGAAGTTCGCTTAGCTGATCTAACACAGGCTTACACACCTAGTTTTGGACTAATGGGGCATGAGTCATTGATCATGCAACAATCTGATATTGGTGCGATCTCTGACAGTATCAAGGACTGTCTTCGTTGTGGGAAATGCAAGCCCGTATGTTCAACCCATGTGCCTAGAGCAAATTTGCTTTACAGTCCCCGCAACAAAATACTTGCTACTTCTTTATTAATAGAAGCGTTTTTATATGAAGAGCAAACCAGACGAGGTATTTCAATCAGGCATTGGCAAGATTTTGAAGATGTAGCTGATCATTGCACGGTATGCCATAAATGCTTGTCGCCTTGTCCCGTCAAAATTGACTTTGGTGATGTAACGATGAATATGCGCAATTTACTGCGCAAAATGGGCAAAAAGAGTTTTAGGCCAGGTAACGCAGTTGCGATGTTTTTCCTAAACGCAACTCAGCCACAGACCATTAAGTTAATGCGCTCATTGATGGTTGGGGTGGGCTTTAAAGTTCAACGATGGGCCAATGATGTTCTTAAGTTGGTTGCAAGACGTCAAACTAGCAAACCCGCTTCTACGATAGGATTGCCACCGCTTAGGGAGCAGGTTGTTCACTTTGTGAATAAGAAAATGCCTGCTGGTCTACCTAAGCGATCAGCCCGTGCGTTGCTTGACATTGAGGATCGAAATTACGTTCCTATCATTCGCAATCCCCGAGTGACGCAGGCCGAGAGTGAGGCCGTGTTTTATTTTCCTGGTTGCGGCTCTGAGCGTTTATTTTCTCAAGTAGGCTTGGCGACCCAAGCAATGCTTTGGCATGCTGGCGTTCAAACGGTGTTGCCGCCTGGATATTTATGTTGTGGTTACCCTCAGCGGGGGTCGGGCCAACAAGACAAGGCAGAAAAGATCACAACTGACAATAGAGTTTTGTTTCACAGGGTAGCCAATACTTTGAATTACCTGGATATAAAAACTGTTGTAGTCAGTTGTGGGACTTGTTTTGATCAATTGCAAGCTTATGAGTTTGGTCAGATATTCCCCGGTTGCAGAATATTAGACATCCATGAATATTTGATGGAAAAAGGGATCGTTTTAGAGCAAGCTCAACAGGGTGCATATTTATTCCATGATCCGTGTCATTCGCCGATGAAGCAACAAGAGCCCATGAAAACGGTCAAGGCGTTGCTAGGGGCCGATGTGTTTAAATCTGAGCGCTGTTGCGGAGAGTCGGGAACCTTTGGTGTCACTAGGCCTGATATCGCAACCCAGGTCCGGTTTAGAAAGGAAGAGGAACTAAGGGCTGATGAAGTAAAACTTAGAACCCAAATGGCCAAAGGTGAAGGACTAAAGGGGCCGCAAGAGAATTTAAAAATTCTAACGAGTTGCCCGAGTTGTTTGCAAGGGCTTAGTCGTTATACAGATGATTTGCAAAATGGATTGCTAGAGGCTGACTATATTGTGGTTGAGATGGCAAGGAAGATTTTGGGTGAGAACTGGCTCCCTGAGTACGTTCACAATGCAAATACGGGCGGAATAGAGCGAGTTCTTCTTTAAACGAAATTAAAAAATGTCCGCTTTAAAGCCACAAACACCAGTTCCTGTTGATATTACAGTTCACAGTACAACACGTGCTCTACAACTCGATTATGACAACGGAGCTTCTTACAAAATTTCGTTTGAGTTGATGCGTGTTTACAGTCCTTCAGCCGAAGTGCAGGGTCATGGCCCCGGGCAAGAGGTCTTGCAAACGGGGAAGAGGGATGTGCAAATTGTTCAACTTGATCCGGTTGGCAACTACGCGGTACAGCCCACATTTAGCGACGGACATTCAAGTGGCATTTTCTCATGGGAATATTTGCACTTTCTTTGCACCCAACAAGAAGCGTTGTGGGTCCAGTACGAAGAGCGCTTGAGCAAAGCAGGTTTGACACGAGACTCTGAGATGAAGGCTCGAGCAAGTGGTGCTTGTGCTTCGCACTAACTTAAGAGATTATTAAACGCGATCATGGCAGATACTCACTTTGGTTTTAAAACAGTAGATGAACAAGATAAATCACGCTTTGTAAAAGGCGTCTTTGACTCGGTTGCCCGGCGATACGATGTCATGAACGATCTCATGTCACTTGGATTGCACAGGGCCTGGAAGGCTTATACGTTACTAGTAGCTAATCCTAAGCTTGGTGACAAAGTATTGGACATTGCTGGTGGTACTGGTGATATGTCACAGGCGTTTGCTCATAAAGTGGGGCCTACGGGTGAGGTAGTTCACACCGATATTAACCAGTCAATGCTGAAGGTTGGCAAGGACCGATTGGTAGATGCAGGGTATTTATTAACCACTGTGGCATGTGATGCTGAAAAATTGCCATTTGCAGATGAATATTTCGACCATGTCTGCGTTGCCTTTGGGCTTAGAAATATGACCCATAAAGACTTAGCCTTGAAAGAGATGGCCCGTGTCCTAAAACCTGGAGGGCAACTGTTGGTGCTTGAGTTCTCAAAGGTTGCAAAACCTTTGAGTAAAGCCTACGACTGGTACTCATTTAAAGTTCTGCCCCGTTTAGGGCAGTGGGTTGCTGGGGACGCTTTGAGTTATCAGTACTTAGCGGAATCAATCAGGATGCATCCCGATCAAGAGGCTTTGAAAATGTTGATGAAACAGTGCGGTTTTGGCCATGTGGATTATCACAACCTCTCTGCAGGCGTGGTGGCTTTACATGTGGGTATTAAGTGTTGAGGCAAATTTTTTTGGTTTGTCGGTTAAACAACTTAGCAGTGCGATCAAGGATAGAGTTTTGTTTTTTGCATACTTTGCGTTACAACAGGATTGAATCCTTTGTTAAAAATTAATAAAAGTACGATCGTTCAAGTTTGCTTATTGGCTGCTTTAGTGTTGCCCGCTTTGAACGCTTCACCGGCTACCCGTTTTGGTATGGGGCGATCCATTGGACGCCCGCCAATGTCAGGGCCGCAGCACCATAACGCTGAGGGTGGGGGTGTGCCGATTGCGCCTAATTCGCCCATCCGCCCTGTTGGCAATAATTCGGTAAATGGGCAAAATGCACCCAGTACACCCAACACACCTAAGGCACCCATTAATTCTCAGATTAGTCCTGGAGCTGGTGGCGGTGCACCAACTCTTTTGCATCAAAATGCGGTGCCCCCTCAAGCACAACAGGCCAATGTTCAACGCAGCTTTATGGGCAATTTGCTAGGAGGGGTTGCTGCGGGTTTAGGTGTTTCATGGTTGATGCACTCCATGGGATGGGGACAACAAAGTTGGGATGGGGGTGGGATGGATGAATTTATAGGCGCTGCACTGATAGTCCTCGTGGTCATCATTGTTGTTTTATTTCTGCTTCGTAGATTTAACAATAACAAGACCAGTGGGAGGCAAAATAAGACTGTTGGGGGACCTTACTCCGGGCGATTTGACGGTATGGGATCGCCAACCAATCCAGTTGAATTTCAGAATTACAAGGCTAAAAACGTAGGCAATGATGCCTCAGCAAGACCCTGGGAGGGAAATGCGAGTGACTCTAGTGGAGCATATCCAAATGATTCGATGCCGCATTACTCAAGCGTACCTGCGGGGTTTGATGTCCGTGGATTTGTAAATACGGCCAAAGAAGTATTCATGACATTGCAAGCGGCATGGGACCGATCGGATATGGCCACATTGCACGCAATGCTAACGGATTACATGTTGGGAGAAATTAAATCCCAGTTGAACGAAAGAGAACAACATGCAACCGGTATCGTCAATCAAACCGATGTCGTCACATTGCATGCTGAATTATTGGGTATTCAAGAAACGAGCGTTGAGTATTTAGCGAGCGTTGAGTTCTCAGGATTAATTCGGGAAGATCCAACGCAGGGGCCGACCCCTTTTAGGGAGGTTTGGAGTCTGTGCAGGCCTAAGGACGGGTCAACAGGTTGGCTGGTTTCGGGCGTTCAGGCTTTGCAGTGATTTCTTGCGTATTTATTTTGACCGAGCAGATTAAAAAGGGAGTATTTTGTTGAATCCTATGGATAACCTTAAAGAAATGGCGTTACGGTTGGAGCGCTTAGTGCTGGGTATAAAGCCCCCCTTTTGGCTGATGGACGAAGGACAACAAAAGGTTATTTTGTTCTTAAATCATGTTTTAAAACAAGAAGATGTTGCTATGCAACGTCTTAAAAGACAGGCAACTAAAACTGTTGAACTCAGATGGAACGAAATCGAGTTTCGAATTGCTTTTACACCTGCAGGTCTTTTAGAGCGCGTGCTTGAGCGCAAAGGTAGTGCCGATTTAATATTGTTTCTGAACGAAGCCTCTCCCCTGATGATTTTGCAAAACTTGGCTCAAGGAGGCAAACCCCCTATTCGGATTGAAGGGGATGTCCAACTCGCTGCAGAGGTAAACTGGTTGATAGACCACGTAAGATGGGATGTGGAGTCAGACCTGGCGCGCGTGTTTGGCGACGAGATGGCTCGTTTATCAGTTCAAATTGCACGCCAGTGTGTCCAAGCTCTGCGTGAATTTGTAAAAACCGTTCAAAGTGGCCTGCAAGTCATGAAGACTGGCAAACAAAACTCGAATGACTAAAAAATGAGTAGACTTTATCGGACCGTTTTTATAATTTGGATCGTGCTTCGGTTCGGTTTGGATGAACTCGTTTTGTCGAGTTTTAAAAAGCCCGGGTTAAGGCTTTTAATAAGAGTACTTACTGTGGGGCGCAACTTGAGCTCTCCGAGAGCGGTGCGCTTGCGACAAGCGCTTGAGCATTTGGGTCCGATTTTTGTTAAATTTGGACAAGTTTTATCAACTCGTCGTGATTTACTCCCTGAAGATATTTCAGATGAGTTGGCAAAACTACAAGACCGTGTTCCTCCATTTGCATCCGAAATTGCAGTAGCTACGATAGAGAAATCGTTTGGGCGAAAAGTCGATGATATTTTTATTGAATTTCAACGCACCCCGGTAGCTAGTGCTTCAATTGCGCAGGTACATTTTGCTTTGCTCGCCACCAAAGGTGGGGGCAGGCGAGAGGTTGCCGTAAAAGTGATTAGGCCAGGCATGCTGAGTGTGATTGAGAAAGACTTGGATCTCATGCGCATGATGGCTGGTTGGGTTGAGCGTTTATTTGAGGACGGTAAGCGTTTGAAGCCGCGTGAGGTTGTGAAAGAGTTTGATAACCATCTTCACGACGAGCTAGATTTAGTCAGAGAGGCATCAAATGCTGCTCAACTCAGGCGCAATATGGAGGGGTTAGACCTTGTACTCATACCTGAGATGATTTGGGATTATTGCCATACCAACGTGATCGTAATGGAGCGCATGAACGGAGTGCCAATTAACCAGGTAGAGCGATTGATTCAGGCGGGTGTTGACATAACTCAGTTGGCTAAAGACGGTGTGACCTTATTTTTCACGCAAGTGTTTAGGGACGGTTTTTTTCACGCGGATATGCACCCCGGAAATATTCAAGTCAGCATAGACAAAGAAACCTTAGGACGCTATATTTCGCTTGATTTCGGAATAGTGGGTACCCTCACAGAATTCGATAAAGAGTATTTGGCACAAAACTTCACTGCTTTTTTTAGACGCGATTACAAACGAGTAGCGCAGCTTCATATTGAATCAGGTTGGGTCCCTGCGCAAACCAAGGTTAACGAACTTGAGACTGCTATTAGAGCTGTTTGCGAGCCCTATTTTGATAGGCCTTTAAAAGAGATTTCACTTGGATTGGTGTTGATGCGACTGTTCCAAACTTCGAGGCGTTTTAATGTTGAGATTCAACCGCAGTTAGTGCTTTTACAAAAAACTTTACTTAATATCGAAGGCTTAGGTCGTCAACTAGATCCTGAATTGGATCTTTGGAGTACAGCTAAACCTTTTTTAGAGAAATGGATGTCAGAGCAGGTAGGACCGCGCAAGTTTTGGGATCAAATTAAAGACGAAGCTCCTTTGTACGCAAAGATGCTCCCCGCCTTGCCTAGATTGTTTTATGAATATCTTAAACACTCGCCTCAGGATCTTCGGGTTGACTTAAATAAACTGATTGATGAACAGCGCCACACCAACAAGCTAATGCAGCGCTTTATGTGGACTGTTATTGGCTTTGTGGCTGGAATTTTAATCATGCAGTATTTTGTTCAATCGCAGTTTGGTTGAGGTGTATGGATTTTGAGGTCTAAGCGTTTGGTTTGGGTGCGCCTTTTTTAATCATTCACTATCATTTAAAGCAATAAAGTTAAGAAAGGTCCGTAAGATGTTGTTAACCCTTGTCATCATCTATTTATTAATTACGATAGCAATAGGTCTTGTTGCTGCTAAACGGGTCAAAAATTCAGCAGACTTTGCCATTGCCGGCAGACATCTACCAATTGCAATGATCGTGACTACGACCTTTGCAACTTGGTTTGGATCTGAGACGGTACTGGGTATACCTGCACGATTTGTGAATAATGGGCTCAACGGCGTCGTTGAGGATCCCTTTGGCGCTGGAATTTGTCTTATCTTGGTTGGTGTGTTCTTTGCGTCTCGACTTTACAAAATGACACTATTAACGATTAGTGATTATTTTAGAGAGAGGTTTGGTAAGAAGGTTGAGATCTTGTGCTCAATCATTATTATGTTGAGTTATCTTGGGTGGGTTTCTGCGCAGGTCACCGCTTTAGGACTGGTGTTTAATGTTCTATCTGCAGGCACTATTAGCTTATCGATGGGGATGATCATTGGGGTGATATCCATCTTGGCATATACGCTTTTTGGTGGAATGTGGTCGGTTGCGATAACGGATTTCATTCAAATGATTATTCTTGTAGTTGGGTTGGCCATACTGGCAGTTTTTGCGGGGGAACAGGCAGGTGGAGCAAATGTAGTTATCCAATTAGCGGTGGATAAAGATATGTTTCATTTTCTGCCAGATGCGAATTTCAAATCCTGGCTGTTTTTTGTGGCATCTGCCCTGACCATGATGCTTGGCTCTATTCCTCAACAAGATGTATTTCAACGCGTCATGTCTGCTAATAACGAATACTCAGCGACGAGGGGGCCAGTGATTGGAGGTGTGTTCTATATTGCTTTCGCATTTGTTCCCATGTTTTTAGTAGTTAGCGCGTTGGTGATCATGCCCGAGCAAGCAGCAATGCTCATAGAGCAAGATCCTCAAAAAGTCTTGCCAACGCTTGTTATGGAAAAAATGCCATTTGTAATGCAGGTGTTATTTTTTGGAGCGTTGCTGTCAGCAATTAAGTCCTGTGCATCAGCAACCCTGTTGGCGCCAAGTGTGACTTTTACGGAAAATATTTGGAGAAATATAGTTCCTCGTAAAAGTGATCAAAATGAATTGAAAGCTATGCGAGTGACGGTCTTGGTGTTTAGTCTGCTTGTCCTAAGTTACTCAATCGCCATGCAGGGCACGCCGATCTATGAGTTGGTGTCCGGTGCCTACCAAGTTCCCTTGGTCGGAGCGTTTACTCCGCTTGTCTTTGGGCTTTACTGGAAGCGTGCGACGACCCAAGGGGCTTTGTTTGCTATTGTCTTGGGGGTAACTTCTTGGCTGCTTTTCTCCTTGACTCCGGCTGGTGAGAACTTCCCGGCCCAACTTGTTGGCCTTTTCGCATCAATTGTGGGTATGGTGGTCGGCTCCCTGGGGCCACAGGCTATTGCTAATTCTCACGCAAGCCATCACCGCTTGGCAACTAGCTAATCAGTCATCAGATTAAGCGGCTAGGGGTCAATCTAGCTTGGCCCCCGGGTAGCGACGCTAGATTTGGTGCTCAAGCAAATGTGTATCAGCCCTGCGCTCTATAATGGAGGGCTTTGGCTAAATACGCTTTATTTAGCGACTTAAGTGAGGTGCCCAATTGCCCTTTGTCTTGGACATTGAGGGCGAAGGGGGTCTCTTGGTTAATCTTCTTTTTTAATTGAATATCATGCCCATTTACGCCTATAAATGTGGGTCCTGTGGCCATGCCAAGGACGTACTTCAGAAAATATCGGACGCGCCGCAAACGCTGTGCCCTGCTTGCGGGAAAGAGTCTTGGAGTAAGCAGTTGAGCGCACCAGGTTTTCAGCTAAAGGGTACTGGCTGGTATGCAACAGATTTCAAGAATGGTGGAACCTCTGCACCTGCAGTTGCAAGTGATGCTGAAAAGCCTGCGCCATCTGCAGACAACTCTACAGCCGCAGGTGGCGATGCTAAGCCATCGGAAAATAATACAACACCTTCGGACTCTAGTTCTACGGGTGTCTCCACTGGATCTAGCACAACATCTTCTGCACCAAGCTCTGTGAGCGCAGCCTCTTCCTCGTCCTCATCTGGCTCGGGTTGCGGCGCATCATGCGCATGCCATTAATAATTTAAACGTGTAAGTTTTTAGAAACAATCAACAACAGTCTGATCATGTCCTTTAAAAAATATTTACTCTCCGGACTACTTGTGTGGTTGCCCCTAACGGTCACGATTTGGTTGATCAGTTGGATGGTCGGATCGCTTGACGCTTTATTTCGTACCGTCTTGAATGGGATTTCAAAAGTCTCTCCAGCAAGTGCAACATCTTTAATGGACGAGCTTGGGCAAATACACGGCCTAGGGGTGATCTTGGTCTTGTTGACACTTTTAATTACGGGTGCTTTTGCATCCAATGTGGTAGGTAAGTGGTGGCTTAGTCAGTTCGGTAAAGTTTTTGCTGGAATTCCTATTTTTAAGACCATATATACAAGTGTCAAACGGGTATCAGATACTTTGTTTTCTGGAAATGGAAATGCTTTTAGGCAAACATTGTTGGTTCAATACCCTAGGGAGGGCGTATGGACTTTGGCATTTCAAACTGGAGCCCCCAGTGGTGAGGTAAAGAGCAAATTAGGAGATGGATTTGTAAGCGTATATGTGCCAACAACACCGAATCCGACCAGTGGATTTTTCTTGCTGATGGCCAAATCCGAAGTCATTGAGCTAGATGTGAGTGTGGATGAGGCACTGACATATATCATTTCAATGGGCTCTGTAGCACCGGATGCGTCAACCCCCTTAATTCCTGGATCAATCAAGTAGGACGCTGAGGCTTACAATTTTTTAGCTATATCAATAAAGAGACTATCACATGGCGATGCGAACACATTATTGCGGTTTAGTAACACAACAATTTATTGGCCAAGAGGTCACTTTGTGTGGATGGGTCAACAGACGCAGAGATCACGGTGGTGTGATATTTGTTGACCTTCGGGACAGAGAAGGCTACGTTCAAGTGGTGTGTGATCCTGATAGGGCTGATACCTTTGCTGTTGCTGAAGGTATACGAAATGAGTTTTGTATCAAAGTGGTTGGAATGGTTCGCGCTAGACCTGAGGGTACTAAAAATGAACAAATACCGAGCGGACACATTGAGGTGCTTGCGCATTCTGTTGAGGTGTTAAATCCTTCGGTAACTCCACCGTTCCAATTAGATGACGATAACTTATCTGAGACCACTCGCCTTACACACAGGGTATTGGATTTGCGCAGACCCTACATGCAACGTAATTTAATGCTGCGCTACAAGGTGGCTATGCAGGTTAGGCAATTTTTGGATAGCAACGGGTTTGTTGATATTGAAACACCGATGCTCACCAAGAGTACGCCAGAGGGGGCGCGCGATTATTTGGTTCCAAGTCGCGTACACGACGGCCAGTTTTTCGCCCTTCCTCAGTCCCCTCAACTCTTCAAGCAACTCTTGATGGTTGCAGGCTTTGATCGTTATTACCAAATCACCAAGTGTTTCAGGGATGAGGATTTGCGCGCTGATAGGCAACCCGAATTCACACAAATTGATATTGAAACTTCCTTTATGACTGAGGAAGAAATTCGAAACATGTTCCAAGGCATGATTGTCTCCGTCTTTAAGAATGCATTAAACGTCGAGCTCGGAGAGTTTCCTGTCATGACTTATGCTGAGGGTATGCGTTTGTATGGCTCTGATAAACCGGATCTAAGGGTGAAATTAGAGTTTACAGAGTTAACTGATGTGATGAAGGATGTGGATTTCAAAGTTTTCTCAACACCAGCCAACACAAAAGGGGGTCGCGTTGTAGGCCTTTGTGTGCGGGGTGGGGCAGATATGAGCCGCAGCGAAATAGATGGTTATACGGATTTCGTAAAGATTTACGGCGCAAAAGGTCTTGCTTGGATTAAAGTGGTTGAGCTTGCAAAAGGTAAGGACGGATTGCAGTCCCCGATTGTGAAAAATATTCACGACGCCGCTATCAAAACTATTTTGGAGCGCACGGGTGCAAAAGACGGCGATTTGATTTTCTTTGGTGCTGATAAGGAAAAAATCGTTAACGATTCAATTGGTGCGTTGCGTCTGAAAATCGGTCATAGTGAACTCGCTAAGAAAAATGGTCTATTTGAAAACCGTTGGGCGCCTTTGTGGGTGGTTGACTTTCCAATGTTTGAGTTTGATGAGGAGGCTCAGCGCTTTACAGCTGTGCACCACCCATTCACAGCTCCTAAAGACGGTCATGAAGACTGGATGGTTACTGCGCCAGAGAAATGCTTGGCTAAGGGTTACGACATGGTCCTCAACGGTTGGGAGATCGGTGGTGGATCTGTGCGTATTCATAGAGCAGATGTGCAACAAAAAGTATTTGATGCTCTCAAGATTACGCCTGAGGAGGCGCAACTCAAATTCGGCTTCTTGTTGGATGCGCTTCAGTACGGAGCTCCGCCTCACGGAGGTCTAGCTTTTGGATTGGACCGTATTGTTACGCTTATGACGGGTGCAGAGTCCATTCGCGATGTAATTGCTTTTCCTAAAACGCAAAGAGCGCAGTGCTTGCTTACCCAGGCGCCAAGCCCAGTTGATGAGAAGCAACTTCGTGAATTACACATCAGACTGCGGACGCCGCAAACTGCTGCGACGAGTTAACAAAATCCTTTGTGCTAACCGGGTCAAGTGTGATTGAGTTCATTGAGTCTAAATTTTTTGCTTAAATGTCCAAGCCTCAGCTGATTTTGTTGCCCGGACTCATGTGTAATGAGGACGTATGGACGCCCGTTTGGGAAGACCTATCTCACACTCATGATTGTGTTGTCATAGATCATGGGCGAGCGGATTCCTTAACTGTTATGGCCAAAAATATACTGCGCCAAGCACCTGAGGAGTTTGCACTTGCTGGTCACTCTATGGGGGGACGTGTAGCGTTAGAGGTTTACCGACAAGCACCTGAGAGGGTTACCCGAATAGCTTTAATGAACACGGGTTACAAAGCGCGTAATTCTGGGGATGCGGGGCAAAAAGAAAAACAAACACGTTACGAATTGCTTAATATCGCGATGGAGTCCGGCGTCCAAGCAATGGCTGAAAAGTGGGTTACAGGGATGATCGCACCATCGCGGTTAACAGATACTGCATTTGTGCAAAGCATCGTAAGGATGTTTAATACCAAAAGTGTTGATATTTTCAAGCATCAAATTGCAGCACTTTTAAATCGCCCTGATGCATCGGCAGTGCTTAAATCCTTAAAAGTGCCGACACTCATTTTGTGTACTGAGTTTGATCTTTGGTCGCCCGTATCACAGCACCTAGAAATGGCGCAGTTAATGCAGTCTAAGCCCATATGGGCGCAAATTGATGGTGTTGGGCATATGTGCACCATGGAAGACCCTAAGAAGGTAGGGATGGCAATGAGAAATTGGTTAAATGCATAATACAGTTTGACTAAAATGCGCCGTAAAGCCTCTAAACCCCTTTAGCTAGCAAGAGGTATGGATATTCCCCCTATTTTTCCCGTTAAATGAATATATAGTTTCCGTCAATAACAAATGCATATTTGGAGAAATTTATGAAATTAAACGTAAACGGCGTAGATCGCCAACTCGATGTTGAACCTGATATGCCTTTGTTGTGGGCACTCAGAGATGAGCTAGACGTGAAAGGCCCTAAGTTTGGGTGCGGTATCGCGCAGTGCGGAGCATGTACAGTTCTGCTTAACGGTGAACCCGTGCGCTCTTGCTCATATCCAGTCTCTGCTGCAGCGGGTCAAAAAGTTCTAACTATTGAAGGACTTGCAAAGGGAGAGCACTTAAATGCAGTCCAGCAAGCATGGATCGATCACCAAGTACCTCAATGCGGCTACTGCCAAGGAGGACAAATATTGACAGCGGTTGCACTTTTAAAGAAAAAACCCAAGCCAACTGATGAAGATATTGATGCTGCAATGTCAAATATTTGCAGATGTGGAACATATGCGCGTATCAAAAAGGCTATTCACGCTGTTGCAGCGAAGGGAGTGAAAGTATGAACATTAACGTTAAATCTTCTGCTATCTCTGAGTCCCTCATTTCATCCTCAGAGCCAGGCCAACTCCAGGGTCGTCGCAATTTCTTAAAGGCAAGCGCTGCGTCTGCGAGTATTTTCTCGCTCGGCTTTTATTTGCCTGCAAAGGCCGGCGCTGCGAGTAAAGCTGAAATGGCTCCTGAGCACCTCAATGCGTGGATTGAAATTCACCCCGACGAGCGTGTTGTGATTCGCTACGCGCGTGTTGAAATGGGGCAAGGTAGTAGCACCTCTGCGCCAATGATCATTGCAGATGAGTTAGATGTGGACTGGAAACAAGTGCACATTGAATATGCAACTGCTGAGGATAATTTAAAAAATAAACGAGTCTTCGGTGATATGTCCTCTGTTGGGAGTCGAACGATAAAGAACTCACAAGATTACTTGCGCAACGCAGGTGCTAGTGCTCGGGCGATGCTCGTCCTAGCTGCAGCGCAGTCTTGGGGCGTTAATGAAGCTGAATGCACCACCTCAGTAGGCTCAGTCATTCATAAGCCGACTCAGAGAAGACTTAGTTATGGAAGTTTGTGCGTTCAGGCGGCCAAATTAGAGGCGCCTAAGAACGTAAGTTTAAAAGATCCAAAAGACTGGAAGATTATTGGTCAACCAGTTAAGCGCCGGGAAATCCCAGATATTGTCGTGGGTAAGATACGTTATGCAATTGACACTCAACTCCCTGGCATGCTGTACGCTGCTGTCGCGGCGTGTCCAGTATTTAACGGCACTGTTAAATCGTTTGATGCTACGCGTGTACAAAATCGGCGCGGCATTGTTAAGGTTCTAAATTTAAATGATTTCGTGGCCGTTGTTGCTGACAGTTGGTGGCGTGCTAAGGAGGCGTTAAAAGAGATTGCCATTGAGTGGGACACAGGTGAACAAAGCAAACTCAGTACAACTTCTATTCAAAATTATTTAAAAGAAGGACTCCAGCAGCCCCAACAAGCAGTGGCTAGGAAAGACGGTGACGCGCTTGCCGTGTTGGATAAATCAGCAAAAGTGCTTGAGGCTGAATACTTTACGCCGTATTTGGCGCATGCCACTATGGAGCCGATCGTATGTACGGTTTGGATTCAAGGGGACTCAATGGAGGTTTGGGCATCTAGCCAAAGTCCAGAGGCAACGCTGGCTACTGCAGCGGCCACTGCCGGCATAGATCAATCCCGGGTCAAAGTGCATCCCGTTCAACTAGGAGGGGGTTTAGGGCGCAAGGGCGCACAGGACTACACCAAGCAGGCTACTTTGATTGCTAAGGCGGTGGCGGGTAAGCCGGTAAAGATGATTTGGACACGTGAGGAAGATATTCAGCATGATTTATACCGACCCATGAGTCTGATTAAACTTCGTGCAGCGCAAAAGCCCAACGGAGATTTGGACGCACTTCACATCAAGGTTAGTGCACCGTCTATTTTTGCCTCACTTTTGAAGCTACCCTTGAACAACGGGGTCGATGGACAGGCAGTAGCGAGTTTGAACGATCATCCGTATGCAGTTGAGAATTGTTTGGTTGAATACGCACAACGCAATTCCAATATTCCGGTTGGATTTTGGAGGAGCGTTGGGCACTCACAAAATCCCTTTGCAAGGGAGTGCTTTATCGATGAATTGGCGCATGCTGCGGGGCAAGATCCGTTGGCTTATAGATTGCAGATACTTCCCCTCAGTGCTGTGCGTGACCGTGCTATTTTGAAAAAGATAGCTGAGTCAGCACAATGGGATAAGCCTTTAGCAAAAGGTGTTTACAGGGGCATTGCAGAAACGGAGGGCTACGGCAGTTGGACTGCTTGTGTGTGCGAAGTATCTGTAAACGAAAGATCGGAAGTCAAAATTCACCGAATCGTAATCGGCATAGATCCAGGTTACGCAGTAAATCCGGACAATATCCAAGCCCAGTTGCAGGGAAGTGTTGTGCACGGCCTTTCAGCAATTTTCTGGGGTGAGATGACCATAAAGGACGGAAGGATTGAGCAGTCCAATTTCCATGACTACCGGATGATGCGATTGAATGAGATGCCGCTTGTGCAGACAGTGATTGCGCCAACAGGTGGGTTTTGGGGCGGTGTGGGAGAACCTACTCAGGCTCCTTTAGGCCCTGCATTGGCTAACGCTATTTTTGCTGCAACGGGTAAACGTATTCGCTCTTTCCCGCTCAAAAATCACGGATTAAGTTTGGTTAAGGCTTGACAGTCATCGCGCTAATTAGTTTTGGGTAAAGTAAAAAACCATAAATTACAACAGCCTGAAATTGTTACCACTGATGTCATGATTGAATCCAAACGCCGTCAATTCTTGCGCTTGTTGTCTACAGCCTCCTCCCTCTTTGGAGGAGTCTTTGCTGTGGTTGCGAGTTCACCCGCTCGGGCACAGGGCATGTATTCAGGAAATCTGCGTTCCTTGGCTGAGCTTATAAATCCGCTTGTAAAGGGAGCCCCTCTATCTAAATCGCAAGTTCGAATCGAGATGCCTCTCTTAGCGGATAACGGAAATTTAGTAAGTATTGGGATTACTTCAAATTTACCGATGACTGAGCAAGAACATGTAGAGAAAATATACCTTCTCTCACAGCGCAATCCAGTTGTACAGATGGCAACCTTCTACTTGGGACCTTGGTCGGGAGAGGTAAATATCAATACACGGGTTCGCTTAGCAGGAAGTCAGTTTATCGTTGCGTTAGCGCAGACATCTAAGGGGCGTTTCTATTACGACCAGTTTGATGTTATTGTGACTGAATCCGCTTGTGTGGATGGTTCTTAATTTATGAGTGCTGCAAGACTTCAGGTATTGGGTGAGTTGCGGGTAGGCCGTGTTGTTCGAGTTCGGTTGTTGATACAACATGCAATGGATACGGGCTATCTGCAAAACATGAGCGGTCAAAATATAGCGCGAAATATTATTAAGAAGATTACCTGCCAGGCGGATCAATTTGAAATATTTAGGGTTGATCCCTCCTCTGGCATAGCCGCTAATCCATATTTTGAATTTTCTTGGTTGGCTTTTCCTGCAAAAACGATTAAAACACTTTGGGTGGACGATTTGGGGATAGAGGGAGAGCTCATAACGCCTATTGAGATATTACCAAAATCTTGATTTGTAAAGCTCCCTTAAATTTGGTTTTTGAAATGCTTTTATTTCATCAAATTAGTTTGCTTTAAACCAAGTTGAATTACACCTGATGAGGGCTAATGGCAAAGAACTCTCTCTTACCTCGTCTTTGTAGAGAAATGCGTTGCTGTTAATATCAGGTCATGACTTTTAGACACCCCAACACAGTCCACCCAGGCAAGCAAACACTGCGTTTGGTCACCTACAACATACACAAAGGTGTGCAGGGGATTGGTCCATTAAAACGTCTTGAAATTCACAACCTTAAAAATGCGATAGAGCAACTCGGCGCAGATATCGTTTGTTTACAGGAGGTTCGACGATTTAACACCCAGCAGGCCAAGATTTTTAAAAATTGGCCGCATACCCCGCAAAGTGAGTTTTTGGCTCCCTCTGGATATTACTCAACTTATACGACCAATGCCTTCACCCAGCACGGAGAGCACGGAAATGCGGTGCTGAGTAAATGGCCAATTATTAGAAATCAACATGAAGACATGTCAGACCACCGCTTAGAGCAAAGGGGTTTGTTACACGTTGTTATTGATTACAAAAATATTCATTTGCATGTCATTGTTCTTCACCTGGGACTTTTTGCGAGAAGTCGCAAAAGGCAAGTCCAACAACTGGCAAACTTTATTGAGCGTGAGATAAGTTCAGATGAACCGTTGATCGTCGCAGGAGACTTTAACGATTGGAATAATGCCTTGGCTCCGATGTTTTTGGATATGGGGTTATCGCTAAGTTCGACTAGTCCAATGGGCCCGGGTGTCTTTATTCGCTCAAATGAGCCCATCAAAGCTCTAGTGAAGTCAAAGTTAAGTTCAAAAATACCTACCTTCCCGTCTCGTTTGCCATTGTTGCAACTCGATTATGTGTACTCAAGAGGCCTTGTTGCGTTAGATTGCTCCACACCTGTTGGCAAGCAATGGCCTCGGATATCTGATCACCTACCCCTGATTGTTGAATTCGATTCAGCTATTAAATAAAGTATCAATCGTGCACACCCAATCTCATCAGTTAAAACTACTTCAAGGGTCGAGTGAATTTTTTCCAGCCCTGATAGAGGCTTTGGACAGGGCGCAAGTGGAAGTGAATTTTGAGACGTATATCTTTGATTTTCACGCAGACTCTTTACTCGTGGCACAGGCCCTGGAGCGTGCCGCTTTAAGAGGGGTGAGTGTGAATTTAGTGGTGGACGGTGTAGGTACGCCGCACATCCCAAGCGAGTGGCAAAAACGCTGGCAAATTGCAAATGTAAATTACAAAATCTTTGATCCCGTTGGGCCCAGAGCACTCTGGTATCCAACCCGGTGGCGTCGATTACACAGGAAACTTTGCGTTGTTGACCAACGAGTTGGTTTTTGTGGGGGGATTAATATTTTGGACGATCACTTTGATCCTCATCAGCAATCTGTGATGCCTCACGCGAGGCTAGATTTTGCAGTTCAAGTCATAGGTCCTTGCGTACAAGGGATGTGGGTTGAGATGCAACGCATGTGGATTCGGATGAGTTGGGTTGAGAGTTTGCGTAAATCTGAGCTGATTGCGAATATTCGAAAGCCTAAGGCGCAACCCACTGTATCCCCCTCTTTGTCCCAACAGATGGGGGAGTTTAAGCATATAACTTATCCCAATTACACCCATTGTCACTTGGTGCTTAGGGACAATGTTCTTAACCGCCAAAGTATCGCAAGTGCATATATCAATGCCATAAATGCAGCAAAAAAAGAGGTGATTATTGCCAGTGCCTTTTTCCTGCCCCAATACCGGTTAATCAAAGCACTTACTCAAGCCGCGAGGAGGGGGGTGGATGTGACTTTGGTCTTGCAGGGTCACTACGAATTTGCACTCCCCTACAGAGCTGCGAGAAGGATCTATGGCGAGTTATTGGAGGCGGGAGTCAATATCGTAGAGTATCAATTAACCTTTTTGCATGCTAAGGTTGCAGTTGTTGATACCCATTGGTGCACAGTGGGATCCTCCAATTTAGATCCTTTAAGCCTTTTGTTGGCAAGAGAGGCAAATCTTGTTGTGAAAGATCCAGTTATCACACAGGATCTTAAATCAAGGCTTAGAATGGCCATTGATACAGGCGGGACGCTTGTGGACCCTGGGCTTTTTAAAAACCGAGCCTATTTAGAGCGGTTGGCAGACCAACTTTCCTATTGGTTGATGAAATTGGCTATATTTGTTTCTGGAAAGCACTACTAACTACTAACTACTAACTACTAATTTGATATTTCTGGTGATTAAAGGGCTAACAATTTAGGCTGTAGTAAGACCTTATTTTTGAAATTCAATTTGTACGTATTAAGCCCACAAATTACGTGAGAAATAAACAACTGTTAATATCTTTATTCCAACCCATTTTTGAATGACAAACATGCGTGAATTTGACTCCAATGACGGAACTCCAGTCTCTGTCAAGATTCGTGAAAAGTTAAAAGCTGCTAACAAGCGATTTCACGCTAACGATAATATTGCTGATTTTTTGAATCCTGGTGATTTGGACAAACTACTAGATGAGGTTGAGACTAAATTTCAAGGAGTACTTGACAGTTTAGTTATTGACACCTCAGTTGATCATAATACGGACAAAACAGCGCGCCGTGTTGCCAAAATGTTTTTAACTGAAGTCTTTAAAGGGCGCTACGTGCCTGCCCCAGTTATTACTGAGTTTCCAAATGCGGAGCATTTAAATGAACTCTTAATTGTGGGGCCTATCACGGTTCGAAGTGCTTGCAGCCATCACTTTTGTCCAGTAATTGGGAAGGTGTGGATTGGCGTTATGCCCAACAAAGGCACCAACGTTATTGGACTGTCCAAATACGCACGTTTAGCAGAGTGGGTTATGGGGCGCCCCCAGATTCAAGAAGAGGCTGTGATGCAGTTGGCTGATTTGATACAGGACAGGACAAAACCAGATGGTTTAGCTATTGTGATGGAGGCGACTCATTTTTGTATGTCATGGCGTGGTGTCAAGGATATGGATAGCAAGATGATCAACTCCGTCATGAGAGGGGCTTTCTTGAAAGATCCAACTCTGCGTCGTGAGTTCTTATCCCTCATTCCTGGGCGAGCCTAAAACTCCATTACTCAGATGCAGCACTTATTGAAGTGTTACGGATCAAATTGAAGGCTACTTTGCACCCACGCGCGTGCTGCTTTTAGTTACCTCTGCGTATGCTCACTCTAATAGGTTGTGATTTCACCAGTCGTCCAACACCGCAAAAGCCAATCACTCTTGCGATTGCGACAACTTCTTTTAAAAAGAAATCAGCTCCAAAAGAACTTGATACGATTGAGATCCAATCTATACACGGCTTTGATAATTTTGTAGATTTCCAGCGTGTTTTAGGCTCCAGTGATGAATTATTAAAAGCACCTTGGATCGGGGGCTTTGATTTGCCGTTTGGTTTACCAAGGGATCTTGTTCGCGCATTAGGATGGCCACTACAGTGGGAGCAATGTTTAAAACTTTTTTGCTCTTTAGAGCGAGCGCGTATTCGTGATTTGTTTAAAGGTTTTTGCGATCAACGACCCCTAGGCTTCAAGTTTGCACACCGAGCGACAGACTATGTTGCGAACTCAAGTCCTTCTATGAAATGGGTCAATCCACCTGTTGCATTTATGTTGCATGCTGGGATACCTCTTTTGATTGGGGCTGATTTAACGTTGCCGGGCGTTCGCACAGGCGATCCTTCTCGCATAGGACTAGAGGCCTATCCGGGAATGTTGGCCAGAGAAATGATTGGTAATCAGAGCTATAAAAGTGATGATAAGCATAAGCAAAATGATGAGAGGCATTTGGCTAGACAAAATATTCTGGATGCACTTCAAGCAGGTACCAATTCACTTGGTGTTAAAGTTAAAGCTCACAAAAATCTTCTAGATCAAATGGTTCAAGATGCAAGTGGCGATTCACTAGACGCGGTTTTGTGCGCTACACAAGCGGCTTGGGGAGCTAAGCAATTTCACCTCGGAGACCCACTATACGGTTTAGCCTCCGATATGGATCCGCTTGAGGGCTGGATCTTGACCTGTTAGCACATGAGGTCAAAAAAATTAAATAGATCTATCAGAGCAAACCGGACACTGCAAATTGCGTTTGAATCCTATTTCTGTCCACTTAAAACGTGTAGCGTTAAACATCAGGAGTCTACCAACCAGCGGCTCCCCCAGATTCATCAGCATTTTTAAGGCCTCATTTGCTTGAGCGGACCCGATGATGCCGACAAGGGGTGAGAACACGCCCATGGTTGAGCAACTCATCTCCTCTGGCTCCTCATCGGGTGGGAAGAGGCAAGCGTAGCACGGCGAGTGTGAAAGAGATGTATTAAAGCTGCTTAATTGCCCGTCCATCTTCAGCGCAGATCCGCTAATAAGTGGTGTGTGGGTTTTTGCACATGCAGCGTTAACAGCGTGCCTTGTTTTAAAGTTATCACTGCAATCAAGCACTACCTGAAACTTAGGTTTGGAGGGGAGTGCAGTTGAGTTATTTGAGTCAGCAGTGCAGGGTTGGCGTCCCAATAAAGTGTCTAAAAGCTCTGGTGTTGCGCGGCTGGCAATTGTTTCAACGCGGACCAAAGGATTGATATCAAAAATAGCTGCCGCTAAGGAGCTTACTTTTGTATGATTGATGCGAGCTGTTGTATGAGCGATCTGGCGTTGTAAATTGGTCAGATCCACGCAGTCGTCATCAATCAGCGTAAGACCTCCCACACCTGCTGAGGCCATGTAAAGGGCTGCTGCGCAGCCAAGACCTCCTGCGCCGATGATCAATGCTTGACTATCTAGGAGCTGTTCTTGCCCCTCAATGCCAAGCTCATTGAGTAAGATGTGGCGCGAATAGCGCAACAACTCATCATCAGTCAACTTGGGGCTACTCCTTTTTCTCAGCAGGACGCTCTGTTTGCGTTTTGCTGACGATTACGGTGAGCCCTTTAAGTCGGTTTAAGGCTTGTTGTAACTGAAAGTCTTGGGCGGATCCGTATTCAGGAGGGCGACGCTCTGCGACTGGTTTTTTAGACTCAATTTCTAGTTTTTGAATTGCCAGTTCACGCGCTTTGTCACGCTCCAGATCTTTTGTTTCATTGCCTTGACCGCTATTGAGGTGTTTGTCCAGGTCTGCTTCACGTGTGCGCAACACTGCGTAAGGACTTCCTTCCAAAGTGTCATCGACTAAAACGTCAGGAACAATGCCCTTGGCCTGTATAGAGCGACCACTTGGTGTGTAGTAGCGAGCCGTAGTTATTTTGAGTGCTGTATCTGGTCCCAATGGACGAACAGTTTGCACGGATCCCTTACCAAAGGTTTGGCTTCCCATGATGGTTGCTCGTTTATGGTCTTGAAGTGCGCCAGCAACAATCTCACTGGCGGAGGCGGATCCTTCATTAACCAGCACAATCATTTTTAACTTCTTGAAGGCGCCGTGGGTGCTCTCACTGAGTTGAGAGATTGGATCGTCGTTAGATCGTCGTTGATAAAACTCAGGAGACGCTTTAAAGGTGAATTTGCTATCTGCAATCTGTCCATTTGTGGACACAATGGTCACGTTGTCTGGCAAGAAAGCAGAGGAGATGGCTACAGCCGCATCTAGGAGACCACCAGGATCATTGCGCAGGTCAAGCACCACGCCTTTTAAATTAGGATCTTGTTTGTAGATAGCAATTAGTTTTTGAGAAAAATCATCTACAGTTCTTTCTTGGAATTGGCTAAGCCTTACCCACACATATCCTGGCTCGACTTCTTTTGCTTTTACGCTTACTGTTTTAATTTCTTCACGGGTGATAGTGACGGGAAAAGAGCGGCTCTCGTCTTTTCTAAAGATCGTCAAAATAACTTTCGTATTAGGCTCACCTCGCATGCGCGAAACGGCTTCGTTAAGCGTAAGGCCTTTCACAGCAGTGTCATCAATTTTAGTAATGAGATCATTGGTTTTCATGCCTGCCCGGTCAGCGGGAGAGCCTTCAATAGGGGAGACAACTTTGACGAGTCCTTCCTCCATCGTTATCTCAATACCAACGCCAACGAATTTGCCTGTGGTACCTTCGCGGAACTCTTTATAACTTTTCTTATCGAAATACTGAGAATGCGGGTCCAGGCTTGAGACCATGCCGGAGATTGCATCTGTGATTAATTTTTTCTCATCTACTGGCTCCACGTAATCGGACTTGATCATGCTGAACACAGCTGCAAGCTGTTGGAGTTCCTCGAGAGGGAGGGGCGTCATGTTGGCGCGTGCAACGGTTTGCAAAGAAATCGTTGTAAGGGCTCCCGCAAGAACTCCTATGCTCAACCAACCTACTATCTTGATTTTTTGACCCATGGTGCCTCAATAAGAATGCGAGGAAATAATTAAAACCTCGTAAAAACAGATTTTACTCCACCCCTTGTATTTGCCTAGATCATTTGACCCTAAAGCCGTATAGATTTACATTTAAGGCTCGTTAACGTGTATTAATTGTCTAAATAGTAATGCTTTATCGGCTTTAAGTCTTCATTTAGTTCATAAACCAGTGGGGAACCGTTGGGTATATTAAGACCCACAATATCTGATTCCGACACGTTATCAAGGTACTTGATTAAGGCTCGAATGGAGTTGCCGTGGGCCACTATGAGTGGTCTTTTTCCGGCCTTGAGTGCAGGGGCAATGGAATCGTTCCAAAGCGGCAAAACTCGCGCTACGGTATCTTTTAAACACTCTGTCAATGGAAATTCGTGAGGTTTTAGTCGCCCATATCTTGGGTCAACTCGCTCAGCCTGTGCATTCTCCGCAGACATCGGGGGGGGTGGTACGTCATAACTTCTTCTCCATGCAAGCACCTGCGCGTCCCCGTATTTTTCGGCGGTTTCAGATTTGTTGAGGCCTTGAAGTCCGCCGTAGTGGCGCTCGTTAAGTCGCCAAGAGTTGACAACAGGAAGCCAAGGGCGATCAGCGCCGTCCAAAACTTGCCATAGTGTGTGCACTGCGCGTTTTAAAACGCTGGTATATGCAATATCAAACTCAAAATTGTGAGTTTTAAGTAGCTCACCCGCGTTTTGCGCTTGCGCGACGCCTTTGGGAGTTAAATCAACATCGACCCATCCAGTGAAGCGGTTTTCCAGATTCCAGGTTGATTCGCCGTGGCGTATAAGTACCAGCTTATGCATATGTTGTTTGATGGTTAAAAGGTAAAAAGACTGTAAAAGTAGAAGGTATTTAACCCCTCTAGTGAAAGTTTATGACAAACATTTTAAAATAAACGAAAATGCTGATGTTTATACAAAGGAATTGAAGTGAAATTTATTGTCGATAACTGGATGCTTTTTAGTATCGCACTTATTTCAGGCTTTATGTTGGTTTTGCCAATCATTCAAACTGGAATGACGCAGGGAATTAGCACCGCTGAGGCTGTTCTAATGATGAACCGAGAAAAAGCTGTAGTTGTTGATCTGTCTGAGCCCGAAGCATTTGCACTAGGACATCCGGTTGGTGCTATCAATATCAGTCTTGGCGCCTTGGAACACGATTTGATCAAGCTAGTGACTGATAAGTCACGCCCCATAATTTTCTTTTGTCAGACTGGCGGAGTTTCAGTCAAAGGCTTGGTAGCGGCTCAAAAACTTGGATTCACCAAGGTTTACCTCTTAGGAGGTGGACTGAAGAGTTGGAGAGAAGCGAATTTACCGCTACAAAAAGTTTAATCAACATTAATTACTAAATACTATGCCCCCCGTCAAAATGTACACAACAGCAGTTTGTCCTTATTGCATCAGGGCCAAACAGTTTTTAAAGTCTAAGGGAGTTGATGCCATCGAGGAGGTTCGCATTGACCTCCATCCTGATCAACGTGACCATATGATGGCCGTCACTGGTCGCAGGACCGTGCCCCAAATATTTATCGGCGATCGCCACGTTGGTGGATGCGACGACTTGATTGCACTGGACAGTCACGGGGAACTAGCTCCGCTCTTGCAGGCGGCTTAATCTAGATTGCCTAAACTAACCCCGCGTTTTGAAATTTAGGGGCTTAAACTGAGATAATAAAGGCAATTGCTGCTAGCCTTGTGCCCTAAGCTACAACCCGCTTTGGAATCAATCTGAAGCGGGTTTTTATTGAATTATCAGGAATTTTTATGTCTGAATCTGATCAAGCAACCCCTGTATTTGCTATTCAACGCGTCTATTTAAAAGACTTGTCCTTGGAGCAGCCCAATTCGCCTGGTATTTTTACGGTTCAAGACACCCCCTCCGTTGATATCAAGTTGGGTCTTGGCGCTGAGCACATCGTGCCTGGGATTATGGAGGTCACTGTGACAGCGACAATTACTGCCACGGTTCAAGACAAAACACTATATTTGGTTGAGGTAAAGCAAGCAGCCATATTTGAGATTCGAAACATTCCAGAGGAACACATCGATCCCATTATTGGGATTCAGTGCCCTCAAATCATTTATCCCTACCTGCGTGCAAACGTGGCTGATGTAATTCAACGCGCCGGTTTTGCACCCGTTCATTTGACAGAAATTAACTTTCAAAGCATGTATGAACAACAACGGGCCCACGCGCAGTCGACTCCGACTCAATAATAAAAGTCAGCTCTTTTGATGAAGATCGCAGTACTTGGTGCGGGGGCGTGGGGTACTGCATTGGCGTTGCAGGCCAGTGTTAATCACAACATTACCCTTTGGGCCAGAAGTCCCGAATTAGTTGCCAGTATGCAGGCCTCGCGTACCAATGACAAATACCTTCCTGGCTACATTTTCCCCGAATCTTTAAAGGTCTCCTGCGAACCCTTGGGGCAAGAGCTTCATGGGTTTGATTTGATCATTATTGCAACCCCAATGTCTGCTCTTCGGTCAATGCTTAAGCTGTTGTCTGCATTGAGTCTTAAGGTGCCTGTCGTGTGGCTATGCAAAGGCTTCGAGGCACCTCAAGAGGTGCAGGATCATTTAATGGGTTCACAACCATTCACTAATGGCCTCTTAGCGCATGAGATTTTGGCAAGCGTTGCACCCAACCTAATTGCTGGCGTTTTGAGTGGTCCAAGCTTTGCCCAAGAGGTGGCAAGCCAACAGCCAACAGCTTTGGTTGCCGCAAGCGCACACCCAAATGTGCGAAAGGTACTGGTTGACGCTTTTCACTCAGACAAACTCAGAATCTACTCCAGTGATGACTTAATCGGAGTGGAGGTAGGGGGCGCAGTAAAGAATGTTTTGGCGATAGCAACGGGCCTTTGTGATGGTTTGGAGCTTGGATTAAATGCGCGCGCCGCACTGATAACGCGAGGCCTATCTGAGATGACGGCGCTTGGCGTAGCATTGGGGGCAAAGGCTCACACCTTCATGGGCTTGAGTGGTTTGGGGGACTTGGTATTGACCACTACTGGGGATTTGTCGCGCAATAGGCGAGTTGGGTTATGTCTTGCAAAAGGGATGAGCCTCCAAGAAACTTTAGCCTCACTTGGGCACGTTGCAGAGGGCGTTTATTCAGCGAAAACTGTTGCTAAAAGAGCAGCTGAATTGGGGGTTGAGATGCCCATAGCCAATGCAGTGGTCGCTTTGTTGCAGGGTGAGTTAAGAGTGTCCCAAGTCGTCTCTCACCTGATGGGGCGAAGTGCAAAAGATGAAGCACTTTCCTTAGATAGGCTAAATTCTATTTAGTGATGTTCAAATGGCCTTAGCGCGAGCACAAAAGTGTTAAGTGCTAGAGAAGGTCAGTCGAACATAGATTGGCGCATAGACTTCAGCCTGCGTAATCTCAATCAAAGTTTCTTTGGCCAGTTCTAAGAGCGCAACAAAAGTCACAACTAAAGTCGATACGCCCTTGGAGGGATCAAAAAGATCTTCAAATTGAACAAAACGCTGTCCTTGTAACTTTTTGATGACCAGGCTCATGTGCTCACGAACAGAGAGCTCCTCACGGGCGATTTTGTGATGCTGAACTAATTTAGCTCTTTTAAGAATGTCCGCCCAGGCCTGTTGTAACTCTGATATCTCAACATGCGGGAAACGGGGCTGCAGCGATTGTTCAATATAGATTTGTGCTTTGAGGAAGTCGCGTCCGTACTGCGGAATCTGGGTGAGTTGGGCAGCGCCGAGTTTAATTTGCTCATACTCTAGGAGCCTTCTAACAAGTTCTGCTCTGGGGTCTTCGACCTCCTCGCCTTCAGCAATTTTCTTGGGTGGCAAAAGCATCCGAGATTTGATCTCGATAATCATAGCTGCCATTAACAAATACTCAGCAGCAAGTTCTAAATTGGAGTTCCTGATCTCCTCAATATAGCTCAGATACTGACGCGTCAAAGCGGCCATGGGAATATCTAAGATATTGAAGTTTTGTTTGCGAATGAGATAGAGGAGTAAATCAAGAGGTCCTTGAAAGGCCTCAAGAAAAATTTCTAATGCATCTGGGGGTATGTATAAATCTTGGGGCAGCGAGAAAAGAGGCTCCCCGTAAAGCCGGGCAACTGCTACATGGTCGATGACTTCGACCATGCCAGAGGCGCTCATAGCCTCCTCAGTAGTGGAGGGCAAGACGGTGGTGTTCACGATCCGTTTTGATAGACGTATGGTTTTTGAGACACCCGCGCAGCGGAGAACTCTTTTTGGGACTCGCGGTCTATTTTTTGATCCCACAGTAGGGACCTTCCGAGGCGCTGCTCAGATTCGAGTTCTGGGTGCGCAACTCTTAGCTTTTGGATAAACTGTGTTGTGTCTGACTGATAGTCAGGGCGTCTAAATAAGGACATATTAATTCACTTGATGCTCAGAGCGTACATTCTACAGGGAAGGGCGATTTGGGCTGTTGAGCAAGCGCATTTGAGGCAAAGGAGAGTAGTGAAACTTGTAATAGCGACGTTTGTTTAGCCATTTATTACTAATTTTGGTCTAATTCTTGTTTTAAAGCTGTGCCAATGTCGGTGTAAAAGTTATGGCTTGGCAGTTTATCAAGGAGCCCAGCTCGTTTCATCATTCCTTGTGGTTGGTGCATGATGCCGCAAAAGACAAGACGTAAATTCTTTTTCTCGCATGACCTTAAAAGGCTCGAGAGCGCATCGGTGCCTGAGGTGTCTAAGTAAATTAAGTTTTTGAAGTCGAGAATTAGAATTTTCTCTGGCAAATCGGCCTCAAGCTTTTCTATCAACTGGACTGCCCCAAAAAAGAGTGCGCCGTATAAGCGGTGAGCTTGTAGGAGATTTGATCTGTAAAACAACTCAGAACGTGTCAGGCTGGAAATCCGGTAAATAAAGGTGATACACGCACCTATTAAGCCAAACTCTACAGCGCTTGCCAAATCAACCAAAATTGTTAGCAAAAATACCGTCATCAAAATGAGGCGGTAGGGGAGTCTAAATTCCCTGAGATGAATAAACTCTCTCCACTCGCCCATATTCCAAGCTACGTACATCAAGATTGCGGACAAAGCGCATAACGGAATGTGAAAGGCTAGAGGCGCTGCAATCAACACAATAACGAGTAAGGTCAGGCAGTGGACCACTCCTGCAATTGGGCTTACAGCGCCGTTTTTTGCGTTGGTTACAGTGCGCGCAATTGTCCCCGTCGCTGGCATACCTCCAAAAAGCGGGGCGCAGAAGTTTGCTATTCCTTGTCCCATCAATTCTTGATTTGGGTTATGGTGATCGTCCACCAAATTGTCTGCAATTCGGGCGCATAAAAGCGATTCAATTGCGCCTAACAAGGCGAGGGTGAGAGCAGGGCGTAAGAGTTGTGGCCATTGTTCGAATGCCAAGGAGGGCCACACAACCGTAGGCAATACATTTGGGATACCTCCAAATCTTGAGCCAATAGTTTCGACGGGCAGGTCAGCTAAAAATACAACGCCGGTTGCAAAGAGCAGCACAATAATGGATCCCGGGATTTTTTGTAGTTTGGTAAGTCCAATCTTAAATGTGCCAGGATTGACTGGATTTTGTAAGAGTAGTCTTGGTAGCCACCACTGCCATAGAAATAAAAATAGCAACGAGCACGCAGCTAGCGTTAGTGCATAACCATTTAAGGTGTCAAAAGCGCCTGCTAAGGTTTGAATTAGCCCCAAAAAATCTGCCGGCATTTTAGGAATGTTTAAGCCTAAAAAATCCTTAATTTGGGACAGCATGATGAGTACTGCAATTGCATTCGTAAAACCAATAACCACAGCAACAGGAATAAAACGAATTAAGGTGCCCAGTTTTAGCAGTCCCATGACAAAGAGTATGACGCCCGACATGATCGTTGCGATGATAAGTCCTTGTACTCCGTTGTTTTGAACAATACCGTAGACGATGACAATGAAAGCGCCAGCAGGACCACCAATTTGTACTTTGCTGCCACCAAACAAGGAAATCAAAAGGCCCGCAATGATAGATGTAAATAGTCCGACTTGGGGGGGGAGTCCAGATGCAATTGCAAAAGCCATAGCCAGGGGGAGAGCTACAACCCCAACGGTTAGTCCCGCCCCTATGTCGCTCCATAAATCTTTGGAGTTATAGTTACTTGATAGTTCGAATAATTTGGGTCGGAAACTAAATTTAAGCATTCTGTGCCTCAGGTGAATAATTTGAAAGCTAC
>CAITYM010000105.1 GCA_903896615.1 uncultured Burkholderiales bacterium | reverse complement strand
CTGTCCAAGTGCCGCTGGAATCAGTGTCCAGGTGTTACTGGAATGAGTGTCCAAGTGTTGGTGGAATGGGTGTCCAAGTGCTCCTGGAATCACTGTCCAGGTGTTGCTGGAATGAGTGTCCAAGTCCTATCGGAATATGCATACATCCGAGAGGGTTACTGTTGATTTTTCCTGGGGTGGCTAACATTACATCGTTGGATCAAGCGATTTCAGCAAATATCGTGTCACTCTCTCATTGGGGAAATCCGCTCGTTTTAGCTTTTCGAGGGGATGGGCTCATTTAGCCAAGTTCTGGCGCAGGGGCTTCGCGTGCGTAAAAGCGGTTCGGCATGCATGACGACTCTAGGTGAGGTCTCACTCGGCTACATTTGCTCATCTTTATGGCAAGTTACAACAAAGGTCTCAATGCTGTATAAAAAATCATATGTCCGCAAAATTTGTTGAGGAATTACCACAATGGTAAATTTTCGCGTGATTTCGGAGTACAGTGGACATCCTGACTTTGACGGCACGGCTCAGAAGATCGCTTCAGGGCCGCTTTATGAGCTGTCAAGAGTCCAAAGGCTGTTGGCCACTGGAGATGGCGTCGTGCTGTGGACAAGGAAGTGCAACCAAGATGTCATGGCACTTGGTTGGGATGTGGATGATGTCGCGGTCCTCATCCGAGATCTAAAAACAGCTAATTTCAGAGACTCTGAGTGGTGTGAAAACGGAAAAAACCATTGGGTGGCTTGTGACTCTTACTCAATCGTGCGATCTGAATGGGCTCCACACGCGAACCGCTATTACTCTTATGAGTACTTTTTGAAATTTGCGATCAGCGTTGCAGGGTCCGTTGTTTTGACCGTGTCCTGTCATTTAAGTTAATGAGGTGAAGTATGAAAAGTAAACATACATGCCCAATTTGTGGTGAAGGCCAATTTGAGCTGTTGACCGAGGTTGTTGTGCTTCCTTACAAGGAACAAGAAATCAAAGTAGCCTCAAGAATGAGCCTATGCAGTACTTGTGGGTCGGAGTTTGTAAATGCAGAAGATAGCAGGGTGAACAAACGATCAGTGTTGGCTGCTCGCAAGCGCTTTGATGGATTGCTGAGTGGTGAAGAAATTTACGAAATTAGAAAAAAATATGAACTGAACCAAAAAGTTGCTGCCCAGCTTTTTGGTGGTGGACCCGTGGCATTCAGCAAGTACGAAAACGATGATGTTTCACACGCCGAGTCTATGGACAAATTGTTGCGGTTGGTGTCTCGAAGCGTAATCGCCTTCTGGGAATTGGTGGAGCAATCCGGTCTAACCAATGAAATTAAAAAGCCCAAAGCACCAGTGAAGGATGTGAGTTTTCTAAAGTCGCATCAAAACGTTGTTCTAGTAAATTTTGGTGGGAACGGTTTCAAGCCTATTGAGAAATCTCATTCGTATGCAAGAGGAAGTGCAAGTGCAGAGACTTTTGGAGAGCTTCAATGGAAGTGATTGAGCAACGCCCACGATTGGTTTCGTTTCGGGCTATCAAATTCACTGGTGTGAATGAGGTTTCTGCCTCGCCGCCTCAAGAGCTAAAGTTGGATTTTTCTCAAGCTATTGAAGTCGGATTAGGTGTATCGACGGTTGACCAGTCTAAGCTTCAAGCATTGGTCAAAGTTGAGATATCTGCAAAGGCAGTTTATTTTACCGGTGGGCAATCTGGCGCTGAATTTTTAGGGATTTACGAGGGGAAGTTTGAATACCCCGCGGACATTACCGAAAATCACGTGCAAGAAAGATTCGTCCAGGAGCCTTATCAATACATGTTGGTCGCGCAGGTGTATCCGCTTGCAATGACCAACTTTCGCAGAGAGCTACAGTCTATGGGACTTGACGCACGTGCTCTCCCGTTAGGACTTTAATTTGGGCTTATAACCCCTTTCTCGATTCTGACTACGTGTTTTTTTACCAAGAGCTGCCTTTATTTTCTTGATGCCAGCAACTCGAATTGCGCCCTGTTTCTCAGAACGCGCTGGCCATGTCAACTTTGGAATACGCAACTTTGGACTAGACAGCTTTGTGATGCGCGATTTCTGGGCTGCATATTCCGATAGGACTTGGACCGGCCACAGGGCCCCATTTGGCTGACCGATGCACAGACTCGGATTTTTGCGGCGCTTTGGGAGCACCGTGATCTGGCGCAATCATCGGAATTCATCATCCGAGCGGCAGGGCTTGACAGCGAAAAACCAATGGACCTGTTCAAGTTGAAGGCCGCAAACCGAGGTGATCCCGTCTATGAGGGACCATTGCATGCGTACGAGCAACTGGTCAGTCGGCAGCGCAGGCTTGGGCTCTACAAGCTGACTTGGATTGGGGCGTAACTCGCCTCAGACTGTCATCTAACAAGAAAACTGATATCTAACATTGGCGTTGTTCTTGGTCTCGCGCTCTGGCGACCATTCATTCATCTCTTGAGCAATGAATTCGGCCAATGGCTTAATTTGCACCTGGACGCTCGCTGACTCCAGTGCCTTCATGTAGACATCTCGCCTGCTCATCCGAATCACCGTCCATGGATAGCCGCCTGATGCCAGCAGCGTGTTCATCAGGAAGCGACCGATACGGCCGTTGCCATCGAAGTATGGATGGATAAAGACGAAGAGATGATGTCCAAGTACGGCGCGAACGCTGGCCTCAGGCTCGGTTTCGATCAAGTCCCACAGCGTTTCCCGCGAATCCAGCAAGGCCTCGCTGGGCAGTGGGGTGTGCATTGAATTGCGAATAAAAATCGGACCACGCCGATATCCGGTGAGCTGACTTGCTTCGACGATACCTGCAGTCACTGAGGCGCCGAACAGTTCGGCATACCACTCGTGATGATCTCGCTTGACCACGAGACCTGCGTTGTCCTTTGCCAGTATTTTCCCAATGCTTTCCTTGACTGCCTGAAAGGCTTGGTAGTAGCCCCTTGCAGCCAACGCGTCCCGGGTCCTGTTGTGCTGTGAGTCACCATCTGGGTTCCAGTCACCGCTGGCTACACGCTCGATCAATTCGTCGGTGACGCGATAGCCTTCGATCGACAGGGAGTTGTAGGCGTCGTAAACATAGCTCTCATCAACCTGTGCCAGATAGTCTGCGCCCTGTTGCTTGATGCCTGGTGAGGGGGGGAAGACATTGATCACATCCTGGCGCCATCCAGCCCACATTGATCGCAGTCGCAGCACAGAAGGGGAGCGTTCCATGCTAGGCGTAATGGTTGGCTCGGCCAATTCAAAGGGATTGACCAGCTTTAGTGTGATCTTGAGCATGGCGAAAGCCTTGTGAATGTGCTCGGCTTCATCGGGACGTTTGACGAACTCGAATGCAGCGGCCAACCGGCCTGCTGCCGTCACCATCTTGTCGCCAGCCAGCAGCGTCGGTAGCAGTTCGGAGGCATGTCGAACCGTGGCCAGGTCAATCTCGGCCTCACGCGGGTTGTTCACGAAGAACGAAGGCCCGACCAAGCACAAAGCCTTGGCAATAGGCCAGGCTTGCAAGCCACGTACTTCCACTCGTGCGTTGGAAACCCGGTTTTTGTCCGGATAGACCAGCAGTGATGTATTAAAAGGTAAATCCACCTTGGATGTGCCGCAGTCGATCGTGACGCATGTGACTTGTCTGGGCACGGTGGTGTTGCCCGTGTGGAGCATCAGGGATGCCTCCGGGTTCAAGCAGTACCGTTTGCCAAAGCGCTTGCCCAGGTAGCCTGAAACGAAGGCTCAAAAAGATGCGTACCACGCAGTGGTGTCTGCGTCGTTGTCGCTTGGGCTGCTACAGATGTACCACCCCTTCATCACGGGTCGCAGAAAACCCGTCTCGACCAACAGGAGGCGCTGCTCGTCGCGTCCTTGAGGTCTGAGGCTTCGACAACGCCGTGGTTTTGAAGCCGCTTAAGGGTTTTCAGTGCAGCTACGGGCGTCGAATTACCCTTGGTCTTGCCGTCAATGTTACTTTACCTTTGATCTGAAAATTACTTTGCTATTGCCTAAGAAAATACTTTGGTATTTATCCTTTTTCTATGCTTTGGTCACATTTGCTGATGGAAAATGAAATATGACACCATAAAAACCATTAAATTGGACATAAAGTAAGAATTTTTATATATATGACCGTTTAAATGGTCTTAATGATAATTTAATTAAAAATATCGTTAAGTGTGCTATAGTGGCTATTGTAAGATTTGGAGATTAATTATGACCGCTATAGGTGACTTTTTGACGGACTCTGAAAACATGAGCGAGCTTGGTGCTAGGCTGCGTGCAAGACGACTTGAGCGCAATCTCACCACAGAAGCGCTTGCCGAGGCGACTGGACTCAACCGCAAAACCATCATGGAGTTGGAAGCCGGTCGCGATGTGCGGTTGAGTACCGTCATCAAAGTGT
>CAITYM010000104.1 GCA_903896615.1 uncultured Burkholderiales bacterium | reverse complement strand
GCCTACTGGCTTCAAAAGGGGCTCAAATCGCAATCGTCCACCGCAAAGATGAGCCAGAGCGCACAAATGCGGTTTTAAAGTCTTTGAGCGGCACTGGTCACAAAGTTTACACAGCCTCGGTTACGGACTCAGCATCCCTAAAGAAAGTCTCTGAGCAAATCAAAGCCGAGATGGGGGCAACCAACATTCTCATCAACGCTGCGGGCTTTACGGAGGCAGTCCCCTTGAACGATCTAGAGGGTCTCACTGATGAACTGATAGACAGCATCTTCCAGGTCAACTGGAGAGGTGTGTTTGCAACCATCAGGGCCTTTGCACCCCAAATGAAGGAGGCAAAAGACGCCGTGGTCGTCAATATTTCCTCTATTGCAGCAACAACTGGTACGGGAAGTAACTTAGCCTATGCAGCGTCTAAGGCCGCAACGGACCTCATGACCAAATCCCTTGCTAAGGCACTATCCCCTGATATGCGAGTCGTAGGAATATCTCCTGGAGTGGTCAATACTGGATTTGTGCCGGGTAGGTCTGAGAGTTTTAACCAAAAGGCGGCTTCAGCAACACCCCTTAGAAGGGTCGGTGAGGCCGAGGATGTTGCCCAGGCCATTTTGGCCCTAACCACATCCCTTGCCTTTGCAACGGGCACTACCCTCGTTGTCGACGGTGGAAGACACCTTGGGGCCTGAGGCATTTAAAACCTACATTTAACCTGCCTGATTACCTGACTCCTGCAACCAATCGTAAATGCCGAAATTTATGACTCGTAAGTGCTAAGAACAAACATTTCACCTCTTAAAACACAGAAATTCAATAATTCATAACCGTTAAAGCCAATGAAGTCCTTAAAGTTACTTGCACCATCCCCAAGCGCAGATGAAATCAAAATTGAGATCGCTGAGCAATCAAAGCCAATCATTGGCCCAACAGAGGCCCTGATTAGGGTCAACATGGCCGCTATCAATCCCTCGGACGTCAAAGCGTCTCTGGGACATATGCCGCAGGCTGTTTTCCCGAGAACGCCTGGACGCGATTATGTGGGCGTTGTTGAAGAGGGTCCCAAAGCTTGGATCGGCAAAACGGTATTCGGGTCTGGCGGAGATGTAGGCATCACGCGTGACGGCAGTCACGCAAGTTACCTTGTGCTCCCCACAACAGCACTTATCGAAAAACCCAGCCTACTAACGGATGTTCAAGCTGCATCTATGGGCGTCCCCTATGTGACGGCCCTAGACGGTTGGAGTAAGGCGGGGTATCCAGCCCCTGGAGACAAGGTCATCATTGCTGGCGCAATGGGTAAAGTAGGGTTAGCGGCGGCGGCTCTTGCAAAACTATACGGCGCAACTGTTATTGGTATCAAGAGAAAGAATACTGCAGCAGTCCCTGGCCACGCCTGCTCTGAGTTACTAGACTTGGAAGATCCCGATTTAGAAAAGAAATTAATGGATTTCAGTCACGGCAGTGGCTACTCCTGTGTTTACAACACGGTTGGCAGTCCTTATCTTGACTTAGCGCTTAATGTATTGGCTCACAAGGGCAAACAAATCCTCATATCAACCCTTGACCGCAACTGTCCTTTTGATATCTTCAAGTTCTTTAGGAAAGAGATGACTTTTTACGGTGTGGACACCTTAAAAATGGATACCACTGCAAGCAATCAAGTCCTCAAAAAGTTACTTCCACACATCCTTTCTAAGAGACTGGAATTACCCCGTGAGGAGCGACCTACGGTATACACCATGGAGGAAGCCGCAAAAGGATTAGCTCCACATTTAAAAACGGCGGTGTTGGTTTACTCAAGATTAGCT
>CAITYM010000103.1 GCA_903896615.1 uncultured Burkholderiales bacterium | reverse complement strand
CAGTTACACAGACCACACAGCAGAGATGAGACGACTTTGCATTGCTTATGTGGAGTTCTTGCTGGCAACTGGTATTAGACACGGCACAGAAGCCCTGCCCTTGCGTTGGAAACATATTCAATGGCACTGGATGGATGGCAAGCGTTATGTGCGTATATGGGTGTCAGGTAAGACAGGACCGCGTTACTTGATAGCCCGACACGAAGTGGTAGCGGTACTAGAACGACTACTGGTTTGGCAAGGACTGCCTTACAAGGATTTGACAGAGATTATTGATGCAAAGTTAGACAAGCCTGTATTCAAACGACCCAATGGTGACACGCTGAGTCATATGCCCAACATATTTAGAAAC
The DNA here is from genome assembly GCA_903896615.1 of uncultured Burkholderiales bacterium. Taxonomy (GTDB): domain Bacteria; phylum Pseudomonadota; class Gammaproteobacteria; order Burkholderiales; family Burkholderiaceae_C; genus Limnohabitans. Next base: position 3,571 of record CAITYM010000103.1, on the reverse strand, counting down.
TTGATGACCAGAAGCGGACTGCTGGAAGACGGCAGTGGGCAAACGCGAACACTCTACAGCCTTAGACACACCTACGCCACACAGTCATTGACACGGGGCATTGACATACACACGCTGGCAAAGCAGATGGGAACCAGTGTGGGCATGATTGAGCGTCACTACAGCAAGATGACGGCTACTATGGCGGCTGACAAGTTGGCTTGATTACTTTGTCAGGGATGCTCGAGCGATTTGCTTTTGTGCCCGTGCGATTGTTTGACGTTTGCGCTCAGCGGATAAAGCCATTGCGGCAACATCCTTTTGTTTCTTGAGTGCTACCATTCTGGCTTTCTCAGGCGTGATGGGCGCAGCTGCGGCTTGGGATTCAAATTCATAACTTCTCATACAAGTATTTATAGCCCAGGCGTCAATTTAATTGACGCTTGATGTAGTACCAGTTGAATCAGCTAGAGCACCTTTCGAAAAAGTAACACACTTATAGTAAATGCTAAAGCATTACATAAATCCCGATATTACCCATAAGTGGGGTTTGAAGCAAGGAGCGAAGCGAGGGACAACTCCTCTGTTTTTTTCACGAATAAAGATCAAATTCCTAAATCACAACTGGAGCCGGGTTGTTCCCCAATTTTTATTCCTATTTAAAGCAATTAAAACCAGGTTTTAAGCGGCGCTAGCGCTTGCAATGTATGTTGGCAGTTGGGGCGCGTGAAAAGCGCTTGTAACAGGATCTAGCGCTGAAAAATAAAGTAGCAAATCAGTCAGTTCTGTATCTTGCGTGTTGCGCTCTTGTGCCGCGCTCAACCCACTCGTGATTTTCAACGCACGGGAACCAACCCTCAGCTGATGCATACGCAATAAGATTCCTTGCTTTACCCAAATATTCCGCGACAACCAGTGACATTGCCTGGTGCTTGTCAGTAATATCCGTTGGCATATCCCCACGCTTAACCACGTGTTTGGGAGTCAAATTTAACTTCTCACCCACTTCGTACAGATGGACGCTGCCCGTCAATCCGCCCATAACTACCCAAGTCTCATAGACTTCTAGCCATATATTGATGGACAAGGAAGTCAACTTGCTTTTACGAATGGGCAGTTTAGACGTACTGGCTTTCCAGCGATCAAAGTCCATGTAGAACGGGTGATGTTGCTCCAACAGATCATTAAATTGATCACGCAGAGTTTTGGGCGAAACATTTAGCGGAATAGTCATTGCCAAGGTTTTACCTTCAGCGTCGCCCTGCCCTGCTTCCAAGGTAATTTTGCTAAATGGTTTTCCTTCCGCAAACAAACTGTAGCCGCGGTTAACCCACCACTCGTCAAAACTCACACCACGCACATCCCCAAATTGCTCATGCACCTCTCGAGACTTGTCATTACGCCAAACTCCGCTGTCTATAGATTCAGCCAAATACGGGGACAGGCGTATGGCGTTGAACCACGCCTCATAGAGCGTGCCCTTGGCGTGCTCCAGTGAGTCTGGGATTGTGTGATGACGGAACCTGACGTCTTCAGGGAACCCCTTGAAGAAGAACTCTGGCGACTTAGGTACTTGCTTGGAATTCATAAAACCTAACTGGATTTCTGTACTGGGCGGGAGAATAAATCCCATAGCAGCAACAAACCCTTTTGGTTAAAGCCGCTTAACTAAGGAGATCAATATGACATGAATTCTACTCAATACAGGTGCCACGCCAGTGGCATCTGATGCAAGTAAGTTAGGGACTTGCAAAAAATCCAAAAACCTAAATGATTTCAAACAGGCAAAGTAACAATTCAATCAACACGGCAAACAAGCAATTTCGCAAAAGCTGTGTAACTTAAAAAGGGAAATAAAATGACAACATCTATCAACACACTGATCGCTAACGCTACAAGCACAGTTTCCACAACGACTTCTGCGCAAGCAGTTAACAACAGCACTAAGGCTGAAAATACAGCTAAGGTAGCGAATTTCGTAACTGAGTTTGACAAACTCGCTGCTCAACGTCTGGTGTTTGAGAAGACAGAATACGCGGCTAGTAACGCACGTCTTTATGCCATCTTGGCAGAAATCTATGCTCACTATATTTGTGCCAGCGTCACCAAGTCTTTGCTTGCTTCAACCGTTAAAGCGTTGAAAGCAAATCTAAAAGCGCAAGGTGTGGGTACGCAGGGTAATTCATTAGCTGTCAGTCTCTTTGTGCGTTATGTATTTCCTGACGTTCAACGCCAGCGTATACAAAACTACACACGCTCAATACAAGCAGCAGTTGCTGCAAAAGTTGAAGTAGCGGAGTTTGCTAACTTTGTCATTAGCAAGCACGGGGTAGAGGCTTGTAAGAAGGACTTTGTTCCCAGTGCTAAAACTGTGACGAAGAAGCAGGTTATAGAAGCGAACATGCCAATCGTTAACACTTTGTTAGCAGAGTTGGACACTTCTCCTGCTGCGGTACTAGACGTCTCAGATGACTTTACTACTGAGTTAGATGAGAATGAACTAACTATCCTAATTGGCAAAACTGGCAAGGACGGAAAAGTGAAAGTTTATACGGCTGTTCCTGCACAAGGTAAGGGAGTGTCAAAGTGGGCTAAGGAGCACTTGGCACTTTATATTGCCAAGCAAAACGGACAACTTACAGAGCCCGTGCCAGCTCAGTCGCCTGCCCTAGCACCTGCGGCTAACGAAACCGTTGCAGATTTAGAAAAACTCGCAGCGTAAACCTAGCAAAACTATCCTACTCAGGCGTCAATTAAATTGACGCTTGAGCGGGCACTAGGATCTTAGGAAACAGATAAGGCATCAAAAAGGTAACACACTTATAGTAAATGCTAATGCAGTTGCTAATAACTGGTGTGTATTTCATTAACTCGACTGAAGCAGGGGTTGCGTAGCAAGCACGTATCCTCTGCTTTTTTTATACAAAAAATCTGATTTACCTAATAAATAAAGAAGAATATTATGATTTTATTAACCGTTGATCCCAAAGTATTAGAGGCTCTAACCATTGCCTTTCCCAAAACCAACAAAGCCCAGCAGGCTTTGGACAAGTATGTCCGTGTGCTGCAAGCCTTGATCTTTGCCGCGATACAGCGAGGACAGAATAATTCGCAACGACTTCTCAAACTGTACTCAATATCTACGCATGTGTTACAAAATCAAGGTGGGCGTATTGGAAAGGACAAAATTAGACTACATAAATGGTTAGAGGATAACAACTTATCTCTGGTACGAATTGTTACTCGAGGATCGAATATTACGGGTAAAGTTAGTGAGGTGGCATTGACACCGCTTGTGACAATTCAAAACTTACTTCATTTACCCAATCAAGTTTATCAGTCCAGTCCTCAATCGATTACGGCTGCAATTGACGCAGACAAGCAACAGAGTTTGACATTATTCAATCAACTTTACCCTGAAGTGAGTCACATATTAAGAGAAGAAGATTTGCTCAAGATATTTGATCCAGTGGATATTGATGTCAAATCTCTCGCACAGTATTTAAACTGGCTGAATACACATGCAACGCGACTCAGCACACACACTAAAAATACCTATAAGGATCAAGCCACGCAGATACTGCGCATTGCT
>CAITYM010000102.1 GCA_903896615.1 uncultured Burkholderiales bacterium | reverse complement strand
TATGTCTCCCCGAGTGAGAGTGGTCCAGGAGTTGACACCACTGAGGATTTAGAGCGGGTCAGGAAGATAATTCAATTAAACCAATAGTATCCAATTAGCTCCGCCATTCTTCACAGAATCACAGGGCAATCCCCATGTATGTGTAAGCCCAGATCAATTGGTTCAAATCACAGTCCCCCAATTACGGCAGTTGATATGGGGATTTGCCATTTAAATTGGTTAAAATTCTCAGAGACAATATAAGCAATCAAAAAATTTAAGCTAAACATAGCCAAGGACTTTTAATCCATGAGACTCATTCTTCTAGGACCACCAGGTGCAGGCAAGGGAACTCAAGCGACTTTCATTTGCCAGCACTACGGCATACCCCAAATATCAACGGGAGATATGTTGCGTGCTGCGGTAAAGGCTGGTACCCCTCTAGGCGTGGAGGCTAAAAAGGTGATGGACTCCGGTGGATTAGTCGGAGACGACATCATCATTGGTCTGGTCAAAGAAAGAATATTGCAATCTGATTGTGCAAAGGGCTTCTTGTTTGATGGTTTCCCAAGAACCATACCCCAAGCGGACGCTATGAAATCAGCAGGGGTGAAACTGGACTATGTTCTAGAAATTGATGTACCCTTTGAGGCGATCATTGAGCGAATGAGTGGAAGACGGGCTCACGTTGCAAGTGGACGCACCTATCACGTTAAATTCAATCCGCCCAAAACCCCTGGCCTAGATGACGTTACCGGTGAACCTTTAATTCAGCGCGATGATGACAAAGAAGACACCGTTCGCAAGCGACTAGAAGTTTACGAATCTCAAACACGCCCACTCGTGCATTATTATTCCTCATGGGCTCAGAGTGACGCCGCACACGCACCTAAATACAGATCTATATCTGGAATCGGCGAAGTTGAGGAAATTAAATCTCGGGCGCTATCAGCTTTAAGCACCTAAGACTATCGAGACTACAAATACCAAACCTATTTGAAGTCTATTACCCCTTACTGAGCAGATGCATTATTAATGCGATTCTGGCTTTTGAGGGAGTGAGTCCTTGAAAGTCGAAAATATCTGTTTCCTCTTTGGCCTTGACAATTGCAAAAGCGCATTTGGAGCTTTGCCAAAGTAGCACTCCGCGCTCCTTTGCAAACTTCAAGGTCTGAGTGAGTTCCTCAGATAAAGTCCCAATCCCAGTACCGGCAGATACTAGGCCAGAGACTCTAAGTCCACTTGGCTGCACATAACCCAATAATGCCCTCACTACTGCACCCGTGTTTTGTGCGTAGTTTTGTACGACCTCTACCCAGGGCCACTCCTTTGGCTCAAGTATTTGCTCTATAGATGGCCTGCTTATTCCGAGTTCATTTGAGAAATAGTTCTCCTCAACACCAAGCTCTAACTTCACAGGGGATCCATTAACGAACTCCCCACATTGCTTATAGGGCAAACTAGAAAATGCATCCAGACGCTCAGAGTAGACCTTTTGAACTGCTCCGGCGTGGTGTACCCGCCCTGCACAGACAACCATCACACCGCTACTAAACCAACTCGGATCAAGTAACAAGGCGGTTGCATCCCTTAGGTTTTGAGGTCCGTCAGCGTCCTTCGCAGAGGCTGGGCGCATTGAACATGTAAGCACAATGGTCGGAAACTGCTTTAATTCACGAGTCGCAAGGTATAGGAAAAAAGCTGTCTCCTCAATCGTATCCGTGCCGTGTGTGATCAAAAAGCCCTGTACATCAGGATCCTTAGACCAAAATAGCAAACGCTCAATTAGCTTTTGCCAAATTGAAAACTTCATATCCTTGCTGTCAATTTGTGCAATTTGTTCATAAATTGGCAAAAACCCCTCAAGTCCCCCGCCTTGCGCCATAGCGCTTTGAGCTAAATCGCCCACAGCAATAAGCCCAGGTTGATAATTCAAAACATCATTTGGATCACTAGAAAGGGCAGAAATGGTCCCTCCAGTGCCAAAAAACACCACTTTTTTTACTTTTTTTGCTTTTAGGCCTTGCATAATCAAAAATTATGGTTAAAAATACAGTTACTGAAAATCTTAACAGTCTTTAAGAGCGATTCCTAACCCAAACAGGTGACATTATGGATAAACCAAAGTTAACCCCACGTCAGCAGCAAATTTTAGAATTGATAGAGGATGCTATCAAATACTCGGGCGCTCCGCCAACACGAGCAGAAATTGCGAGTCAATTAGGGTTCAAGTCCATTAATGCAGCTGAGGAGCACCTACAAGCACTTGCGAAAAAAGGAGCCATTGACTTGGTCAGCGGTACTTCCAGAGGAATACGGCTGAAGAACTTAAGTTCCGTTCGCGCTAACCCACCCGTACCCAAGCAGCTTACTTTCCCGCTGCAAAGTTTGGCCCAACTGGCGTTACCTTTGATTGGACGAGTAGCTGCAGGCTCACCCATTTTGGCCCAAGAACATGTAGAGCAAACTTACCATGTTGAGAGCGCATTGTTCCAAAAGAAACCTGATTACTTGCTTAAAGTGCGCGGTATGTCCATGAAAGATGTTGGCATTATGGATGGTGACTTACTGGCGGTTCAATCGACTAGGGAGGCCAAAAACGGACAAATAGTTGTCGCTCGAATTGGGGAAGAAGTGACTGTTAAGCGGTTTCAACGATTTTCTGATCACATTGCACTTCACCCGGAGAACCCAGATTTCCAGACCATCATCGTACAGCCTGGTGAATCCTTTGAGATTGAAGGACTCGCAGTCGGGCTCATCAGAAACTCTTTATTGATGTAAGAAAGGATTGCAAAAATGAGCATTGCATTCATAGGGGTTCACCGCCTCGTCAACAAAATGGTTAACACTTGTACCAAGTTCTGTGAAAACGGCAGCCACTCAAACGTATATTTCCCTCAGTCCAGTGGTTTCAGGCCCGTTGCCCATCCCTCAGCCTGGCCCGTCACAGCAGTCCAAATTGGCTCCACACCCCAGGTTTCACCTGGGTCCTATGAGCCTATCCCCACGATTCCCCTCAGAGTGATGCGCTTGGCTGAAAAGCAGTCCTCCCCACTGAATGCAGGACGAATGGTCATTTCGGGTCGTTTCGAGGACGTTTGTGCAGAATTAGACCGACTAACAGAGCGGCAAAATCAGCAAATTTCACTAAGAAAATGATGCCCACTGACCTGAATTGCGCCTTTCCCAAGGCACAATCAGGGCATGAACATTGCAATATTAGACGATTATCAAGATGCAGTCAGAAAATTAGACTGCGCTGAAAAGCTGGCTGGTCACACAGTCAAAGTTCATACGAACACTGTTAAAGGGTTCGGCCAATTATCAATGCGATTAAAAGACGCTGAAGCGCTTATATTAATCCGCGAAAGAACCCACATCACCAAGCAGTTGGTTGATCGTTTGCCCAATCTCAAACTTATATCTCAAACAGGTAAGGTCAGTGGTCACATTGACGTAGAGGCTTGTACCCAAAGAGGCATTGTTATTTGCGAGGGGGTTGGCTCCCCCACAGCGCCTGCAGAGCTTACCTGGGCACTGATTATGGCAACAGCAAGACGGATACCTCAATACGCAAGCAACCTCAAATATGGAGTTTGGCAACAGTCAGGAATGAAGTCCTCCTCAATGCCTGCAAATTTTGGACTTGGTACCGTTTTAAAAGGAAAGACACTCGGAATTTGGGGTTTTGGAAAAATTGGTCAATTGGTTGCAGGATACGGGAAAGCGTTTGGCATGAATGTACAAGTTTGGGGAAGGGATCCTTCGCTCAAATTAGCAAAAGAGTTGGGCTACTCTGCAGCTGAGTCAAAGGAAGAATTCTTCCAAAGTTCAGATATCTTAACCCTTCATCTACGCTTGAACGACGCAACAAATGGTATCGTAGGACCTCAAGATCTAGCGTTGATGAAACCTACCGCGATGATTGTCAACACATCTCGGGCGGAATTAATTAAACCGGACGCTCTGAGCAATGCACTTAGTTTAGGAAGGCCTGGACTTGGTGCCATCGATGTTTATGAGAGTGAACCCATTCTCCAGGGACACGCTCTACTTCGAATGGAAAACTGTGTTTGCACGCCGCATTTGGGTTATGTTGAGAAAGACAGTTATGAGCTATACCTTGGCGCAGCAATAGATAACATTGTTAATTATTGCAACGGCGCGCCAACTCATGTTTTAAATCCTGAGGCGCTGCAGGTAAGTAAAAGCTAATGACTCCAAGTGAGTCGCCAATTGATTTCTCTGCTAGTTTTGCAATCACCTTTACAAGTTGCTTGCTGAGCGTTTTTAATCAGTTTTAATATCCATACTTAAGATGAGTGAAACTCAACCTGAATTTAAAAAAGTAGCCCTTATTGGAACTGGCGCAATGGGTCAGGGCATTGCCCAGATTTGCGCTCAAAGTGGCTCCTTGGTGTATTTGTTTGATACCCGCCCAGGCGCAGCCGAAGAAGCCCAAAAAGCCATCAAGGACCAATGGTCACGAATGGCCCAAAAATCCAAAATAACCGAAGATCAACAATCCACTTTTAGCGCTCGTTTAATTAGCGCGCATTCCCTTGAGGCTTTGAGTGACGCTGATTTAGTGATTGAAGCTATAGTTGAGCGAATGGATGTTAAGCGAGAACTATTCTCCAAACTTGAATCGATTGTGAATTCGGCGTGTGTACTGGTCACCAACACTTCCTCACTCTCTGTAACGGCAATAGCGGCAAGCCTGAAAGTCCCTGGACGATTTGCAGGATTTCACTTCTTTAACCCAGTGCCTTTAATGAAGGTTGTTGAGGTGATCGCAGGCCTTAAAACCGTCCCTCTCGTATGCGAAAGATTAACGGCCTACTCTCGCCAAATGGGTCACACCCCAGTTAGAGCTCTTGATACGCCTGGATTTATTGTTAACCACGCAGGGCGTGGCTATTTAACGGAGGCGCTTCGCATTGCGTCGGAGAGTGTTTGTGATTTTGCGACCATTGACCTTGTGTTAAAAGACCAAGCGGGCTTTAGGTTAGGACCGTTTGAGCTCATGGACCTAACAGCACTGGACGTCTCCCACCCCGTAATGGAGTCCATCTATCATCAGTACTACGAGGAAACGCGCTACAGGCCTAGTTACATCACAGCACAACGTTTAGCTGGGGGTGTACTGGGTAAAAAAGTCGGCGAAGGTTTTTACAAATACGAAAACAATTTGAAACAAAACCCCCCTGAAGCTCCTGCACCTGTAATTGATAAATTACCACCGGTCTGGGTGTCAGCCCGAGCGGCTAGAAGAGCAAGTCTTTTGCAAATGTTAAAGCACTTCGGTGTAGTTATCGAAACAGCTGCAGCGCCCTCTAATGAAGCACTTTGCGTTGTAGCCCCATTGGGCCTAGATGTCACGACTGTTGCCATTTTGGAGCGACTTGATCCTGCTCGCACAGTGGGTATTGATTTACTGTTCCCAGATGAGTCTACTAAAAGGCGCGTCATCGCAACCAATCCAGCGACACGGGAGGATATGAGCAGGAGCGCTCATGCCTTGTTTGCCATGGACGGTAAGGCTGTGAGCGTGATTAGGGATAGTGGGGGATTTATTACCCAACGTGTAATAGCCAACATCGTAAATATAGCCAGCGATATGTGCCAACAAAGTATTTGTTCACCCGAGGACCTCAATACTGCGGTAACTCTTGGGCTTGGATATCCAAGCGGACCCCTTCAATTTGGGGACCAACTGGGTCCAGATAATATTTTGGAGACGCTAATGAACTTACAAACCGTCTATGGGGACCAGAGATACCGCCCTAGCCCTTGGCTTAGAAGACGGGGTGCACTGGGAATTAGCCTCATGCAAAGAGAACAACCATAAGGGGGGCGTTATGACCGCTCAGCTCAAAAGTCATACAGTGGGTAGAACACTTGTACTGACTCTGTCAGATCCCGAACACCGTAACGCACTGGGTCCAGGCATCTACGGCGCGGGTGTGGAGGCCCTTAACGCTGCAGATTCGAGCACTGAAATCGATTCCGTCGTTATTACCGGCGAAGGCGATCACTTTAGTGCGGGTGCAAACCTAAACAGATTAAATGCTAACCGCGCACAACCACCCTCGACGCAAACACAAAGCATTGAGGCTTTTCATAATTGGTTGGAATCGATTAGGAGTTTCCCAAAGCCCGTGATTGCAGCGGTTGAAGGAGCCGCCGTTGGCGCAGGATTTTCATTATGTTTAATGTGCGACTTTATGGTGGTGAGCGAGACCGCGGTCTTTGCAAGTTCTTACAGCAACATTGGGCTTTCCCCAGACGGTGGGTCTTCATGGCATTTGAGCCGCTTATTACCAAGACCGCTTGCTACACGTTTGTTAATGTTGGGCGAGAAGATTGGGGCAAGTGAACTCCACTCATTTGGCCTCATTCATAGCATAGTCCAACCCAGCACAGCACTTCATCATGCGTTGGTCCTGTCTGAGCAACTGAACTCGCGCGCCTGCAACGTCAACGCAAGCATCAAAGAACTGATTAACGCATCCTACACACAAGGACTAACTGAGCAAATGCAACAAGAGCGTGAGCATTTTGTGAGGAATTTATATCACCCAAACGCAGGCATCGGTATAGAATCATTTTTAAATAAACACGCACCTCAATTTAAAAAATGATTCATCTAAACTCACCTAGCTACGTTAACCAAGTTAGGGTTTGAACAGGTTAAGTCATTGATGCGTCTCCAAACAACTTTGAGCATATGAATCAAGATCAAAATTTCAGCGGTTCTGGCCAAGTCAGCGAAGCCCACCAATTCAACATCCAAGCCCTAGAGAGTTGGCTCAGCCGCGAGGTCCAAGGTTTTACAGCCCCACTGCGGGTTGAGATGTTCAAAGGGGGGCAATCCAATCCAACCTATAAATTAAGCTCGCCTGCGAAGACCTATGTAATGCGGGCCAAACCAGGGCCAAAGGATAAATTGTTACCCTCTGCACACGCTATAGAGCGGGAATTTAAAGTTATGAAAGCACTCGCACTCACCAAAGTGCCAGTTGCAAAGATGATTGCGCTTTGTGAGGACGAATCGGTGATTGGTCGGGCTTTCTACATTATGGAGTTTGTAGAAGGCCGAGTCTTTTGGCAACAAGATCTCCCCAACATGCAGCCCGTTGAAAGAACTGCGGTTTACGCTGCAATGAACCAAGTCATCGCCGATCTTCACAGCGTCTCGCTCTCTCAAATTGACACGATTGGATTGCAAGATTTTGGTCGTCCTGGTAATTACTTCGAGCGACAAATAGGTCGTTGGAGCAAGCAGTACACAGCCTCAGTTACGGTGCCTATTAAAGAGATGGACCTTCTCATTGAATGGCTCCCTAATCACCTCCCCGTTGGTCCGCAGATGGACTTGGTTAGCATTGTTCACGGGGACTACAGATTAGATAACTTGATGTTTGACCCTCACCTGCCCAAAATCAACGCAGTGCTTGACTGGGAGTTGTCAACACTTGGACACCCTTTGGCTGATTTTAGTTATCACTGTATGGCCTGGCACATCAAGCCCGGAACGTTCAGAGGCATTGCTGGTTTGGATCTAAAAGCACTCGGTATACCGTTGGAGGAACAATATATAGAGCAGTACTGCAACAAAACAGGGCTCACGACACCGGACGCGCTTCGCCGTGACTGGAACTTTTATTTGGCTTACAACATGTTTAGGATTGCAGCCATTTTGCAAGGCATCGCAAAAAGAGTTGACGCAGGTACAGCTTCGAGCGCGCAGGCAAAATCCTCAGCAGCAGGCGCGCGACCTATGGCTGAGCTTGCTTGGCGGTATGCGAACAAACATAGCAACAACTAACGAAGAGATTCTTAATGAACTTTGATTACACAGAAAAAGTTAAGCACTTGCAAACACAACTGCTTGCTTTCATGGATAAGCACATTTATCCGAATGAAAAAAAATTCTTTGCTGAAATTGCAACCAACCGTGCAAACGGAAATGCGTGGACCCCGACTCGTATCGTAGAGGAGTTAAAGCCTCTTGCCCGAAGTGCAGGCCTTTGGAATTTATTCTTACCCAAGAGTACAAGGGCTCCCCAGGGCTTATCCAACCTTGAATACGCCCCGCTTTGCGAAATCATGGGTAGAGTTCCGTTTGCGGCGGAGGTGTTCAACTGCTCCGCGCCAGATACGGGGAATATGGAAACGCTTGAGCGTTACGCAAGCGAGTCGATCAAAGATCAATGGTTAGAGCCGTTACTTAAGGGAGAGATCCGGTCAGCATTTTTAATGACTGAACCCGATGTGGCTTCCTCTGATGCAACCAACGTGCAATGTGAGATGAGAAGAGTTGGCGACGAGTACATCATCAATGGTCGCAAATGGTGGAGCTCTGGCGCGGGTGACCCAAGGTGTGCTGTCTATATTGTGATGGGCAAGACGGACCCAGCAGCGCCCAGGCATTCACAACAAAGCATGATTGTTGTACCCTCAAATACAAAGGGAATCGAAGTCGTTCGACCACTGAGCGTGTTTGGCTATGACGACGCCCCACACGGTCACATGGAAGTGGTTTTAAAGGACGTTCGTGTACACGCGAGCAACATGTTACTCGGTGAGGGCAGAGGATTTGAAATTGCACAGGGACGGCTTGGTCCAGGGCGTATTCACCACTGCATGAGAACCATAGGAAGCGCGGAGCGAGCACTTGAGTTGATGTGTAAACGCTTGAACTCAAGAGTCGCATTTGGTAAACCCCTCGCCTCTCAGGGAGTCTGGCATGAGCGTATTGCAGAGTCGCGGATCATGATTGAACAAGCCCGCTTACTGACCCTAAAAGCGGCTTTTATGATGGATACTGTGGGCAACAAAGTAGCCAAAAGTGAAATTTCGATGATTAAGGTAATTGCACCTGTCATGGCAACCAAAATTATTGACTGGGCTATCCAGGCCCACGGCGCAGCTGGGCTATCAGAGGACTTCCCCCTCGCCTACGCCTATGCACATCAGCGTACGCTTCGCTTTGCAGACGGACCTGATGAGGTTCACCGCAATGCAATCGCTAAACTTGAGCTTGCTAAACTCGTGAATGCACTAGAGGTCCCCGATATAGAGATGCCGATCACACGCGGTTTTTAATTTTTTGCTTTTTTAGAAGAGATTTAAACAATGATTGACGTTTATTCCTGGCCCACTCCTAACGGACACAAAGTTCACATCATGCTTGAGGAGTGTGGTCTTAGGTTAGGTCGAGACTGGACTGCTCATCCCGTTAATATCAGTAACAACGCGCAATTTAGTCCAGAGTTTTTAAGCATCAGTCCTAACAACAAAATACCTGCACTAGTAGATCCCAACGGTCCAGACGGAGAACCGATAAGTCTTTTTGAATCTGGCGCCATATTGATATATCTGGCATCAAAATTTAACAAGTTCTTGCCCACTAGCGACCGTCGTAAATTTGAAGTGCTCCAGTGGTTGATGTTCCAAATGGGAGGGGTTGGACCCATGTTAGGTCAGGCCCATCATTTCCGCAACTTTGCCCCTGAGAAGATTGAATACGGCATCAACAGGTTCACCAATGAGGCTAAGCGTTTGTATGCGGTGATGGACCGCCAAGTTGCTAAACACCCCTACATAGCAGGAGATGAATACAGCATCGCTGACATAGCGATCTTCCCGTGGCTAAGGAGTTGGGAAAACCAAGGCATTGACTGGAAGGACTACCCCCATCTAAAGTCTTGGTTTAATAGAGTGACTGTCAGACCAGGGGTGGTCAGAGGTCTTCAGGT
>CAITYM010000101.1 GCA_903896615.1 uncultured Burkholderiales bacterium | reverse complement strand
TTTATTTTTATTTTTAATGGGATCTCCTGGGTGGTGCACAACTGAGAATCCACACGCCGAGTTTCCAGCTAGAAATAATTTTACAAACTCGTCCACCATTACTTGGAGATATTCTAAAAACATAATTGCTGAATGCAACCGAGAAAGTAAACTACGCGGATTAGGGGGATTCAAATATGCCGTAGAGGCTTGCTCCTTTTGGACCAAAGTTAATGGCAAAGATGAATGCACGATCATCACAGATCCTATGCCAAATTTCCACACGGTTGGACATGAAATCAGACATTGCTTTCAGGGAAACTTTCATAAAGAGTAGGCCTGGATACACGCCTTAAAACATCTTTTCTATAATCTCAATTTATTTTTTCTAAACCATTATGCTTGATATGCGTTATTTTCAGGTCGTAGACGGGAAAAATATCAATATTAAAAGGTGCTAAGATCCAAAAATTCAATATATGACCCCTCTTTATTTATGGCAATCATTCATCCAAATCTTGACCAGTTTCAAATATCAAAGTTGAGTGATTACGCGGAAAGGAATGTTTTACAGTTATTACAAAATGGGTTGCCAGATGAGTTTGAGGTATTCCACAGCGTAGCTTTCTCCTCCTATTACAAAAATCAACAACATTTTGGTGAAATTGATGCCTTAGTACTATCCCCTCTTGGCCATCTTGCTATTTTGGAGGTTAAGGCAGGTACTGCTGTACAAGTAAGTTCTGAGGGAATTCAACAAGACTTAAACGGATCAATTAAAGATATATCACATCAACTAAAGCATCAATTTTCAACTTGGAAATCATTCCTAAGTAATGATACGGACTTTAAGGACGTGAAAATTATCAACTATCTTGTCCTACCTGATCAGAAAATTGAGGGAGTGAGTTCGTGGTTTCCAAGAGAATGCATATTTGACTCTACCCATCAGGATCAACTTTGTACTCAGATCCTGAGGACAATTTCAACGACCCCATTAGGTACCCAAGTTAGATTAAAGCTCAAACGTTTTATTGAAAATAAATTCAATTTACTACCTGACCCAACCGCTCGAATTGGGAAACTAGCAACTGCCTCTAGATCAATAGCAGATGGTTTAGCTACCTGGGTACCGCGAATTTCGCATGATTCAAGGATTTATCAAATTCAGGGGACTGCAGGATCTGGTAAAACACAATTGGCCCTCGCATTACTGAAAAGTGCTGATGAACTAAAGCGAAAGGCAGCCTATATTTGTTTCAATCGCCCTCTTGCTGACCACATAGGAAAAGTCGTATCGCACCGCGTTTTAGTCAATACCTTTCATGAACTGTGTATTGAACATTACCTTAAAACCATTGGGGAGCCAGACTTTACTCAAAATGGAGTTTTTGAGATTGCAACACAGAAATACAGAGAGGATTGCGCCAATTTTGAACAAGACTTAGATCTAATTATTGTGGATGAAGCACAAGATTTTGATCCCATATGGATTGAATCCATCATAGCCCGCCTAAAAGTGACTGGAAATTTGTATGTCATGAGTGATCCTGAGCAGGAACTATATGGACGTGAATCATTTGACATTGCAGATAAAGTACAAGTTGTGTCATATGACAATTTCAGAAGTCCACGCAAAGTCGTTGATGCAATCAATAGATTACGACTAACAGAAGTACCCATTAATCCTAAAAGTATTTTCCAAGGCGAAACTCCTGAGTGGATTCCTTATCCAGATTCACAGCAAGGAGGACTCAAGGCAATTGAGAAAAAATTAATACAATTATTAGATCAGGGCTTTAGCCCAGATCAAATTGTTGTTTTAACCTATGCTGGTAGAAATAAGTCTTACGTCCTCAGTCAAAGTTCTATTGGAAAATTTCCACTCACTAAATTTACAGGCAATTACGACGAGGCAGGCAATGCGTTAATGACACAAGGAACAATTCTTGCTGAGACAGTTTATCGCTTTAAAGGCCAATCAGCACCTGTCATCCTACTGTGTGAAATTGAATTTACACAGATTTCGCAAAAAGATCTTAAAAAACTATTTGTTGGGTTTACTAGAGCTCAGTATCACTTGTGTTGTTTGCTTAATGAGAGCGCTGCTGCACAGATTTTGTCTAGAATGAGTTGAAGAATGTTAGAAGATCAATTCATCATCCAGTCAACAAAATAAATACAGCATTTATAGTCACTATTTTTTGTTTAGATGTATTTAACTACTTTTAATCAAATGTCGGTTAGTGAGCATTAACACGTGAAATCAACCACATTTTATTATTTTGCATACGGCTCGAATATGAGTCAAAGACGATTAAAGAAGAGAACGCCCTCAGCAACGCTTTTAGGTTTAGCTGTCCTAAACGGATATAAGTTGTACTTTGACAAACCAGGAATTGACGGCTCAAGCAAAGCTGATTGCCGACGCTCAAATACCGATTCATCTTTTGTAATGGGAGGACTTTTTGAGTTGGATAATGAGGAGCGGTATGCGCTTGATTTTGCAGAAGGAGTTGGTAAGCATTACGCAGCTAAAGTACTTGAGGTCAATTGGAGGAACACCTCCATTAAAGCATTAACTTATGTCGCGCTTACGCGCAAGGAGAACTTACTTCCCTATACCTGGTACATAAAACATATCATAGAGGGCGCAATTGAAATTGGGTTGCCTAGCGAATATATACAAGAACTTCGTAGCACTCGTGCAATGTTAGATCAAGACATTGAGCGACAAAGACTTGAATTATCTGTCTATAACTAATTATTTTTTCGCTAACTTTGTAAATATACGTGCATTAGTTTTTTAATCACATAAGATTCATGAATATACAACTAAAAAAGCATCTCTTATGTACAAAGATTTTGTGGAGTATGTATACCTATTTGTACTATTTCAAGAATAGATTATCAGAATCTGATGAATTTTGAATTCCTTACAATAAATTATTAAAATAATTTAATATTACTGATCCGAGAGTTCGTATTTAAACGTAGCTTAGCAATCTTGAATATCAAATATGGAAAAACAAAGACATCACCTACTTCGCAACGGCTCAACTCTATGGGAGCAATTCTTGGTTCCCTAATTGGGGATGCCGCGGGCGGAACACTTGAATTTGTCAGTAACTATAGTACCAGCAAGGTTCCGCGGGATAAAGCAATAAGAGCTTTCAGTATGCCTGGATAAGGCACTTTTGGCCTTGCCCCAGGTCAATTTACCGACGACGGGGAGCTGACAATCTCTATCTTAAAAGGTTTGGCCGCTAATCAGCGGTGCCTATGATGCCTATAAAGTGGCCGAGGAATATCACGCATGGCTCCAATCGGAGCCTTTCGATATTGGTAATACGATAGAAAACGCTTTATATCTAACTATTGAGCAGTTAAGTTCAGGGCGTCCTAAAGCGATAATGATCTGGGAAAACGCTAAAAAATTAAATGCAAAGTCTGAATCTAATGAGAGTCTGATGCGTTGCACTCAAATTGCTGTTGCTGCATCAAAATTGTCTGTACAAGAAACAATTGAAATTGCGATGCGTGATACGACCTTGACCCATCCAAATAAGTCTTGTGTGGAATCAACAACTGCTTATGTTTGAGCAATTCGCCATTTAATTCTAGAGCCAGGTGACAGCTCTAGTGCAATTGCCGTCGCAAGGCAATATTTAAAAAAACACCCCTCATCCGAAGTACTCGGATGGCTACAAGATTCGTTGGACGGCAACCTTCCTTCTGCATTTCCTATGATGGGATTTGTCAAATATGGATTTACTTACGCATTTCATTTTCTGAAAATTAAACAAGATTTTGAAACTGCAATTATTGAAACCATGTGTCAAGGCGGCGATACGGATACCAATGCATGCATTGTCGGTGGCCTCATGGGAGCGTTATATGGGTATGATGGATTACCAGAACATGCACTTAAAAATTTACTTTCTTGCCAGACAAACCAAGGAAGTGAGCCTAGGGCTGAACTATTTGAGATTGCGTTAGCAGTTAAAAACCTTGACATTTTGTGCGCAGTGTAAACCCGTATTATTGGTGTAAATTAGCCAATTTCTTGCTTTATTAAAGCCGTATAAAAAAATGAATCCGGCTTCAATGTATCTGATTTCATTGGATTAAATCAATACAACATGCAATGGACACATAACATCTTGAATAATCAATCACAATAATTTATTTTCTCAACGAAATTACAAACTCTAAAATTCTACTAATTCCTTCGGAAGCGCTAACTTCCCAGTGCAAATCTGCCTTTATATCTGAAGGGTTTGGATTAATCTCAACTACAAATGCCCCAGAATTTTTCGCTGCAAGCGGGAGTAACGCAGCAGGCGTAACTACCCCAGATGTTCCGACGCACAGAAAAAGATCACTTTTAAGAGCTAATTTCTCTGCGGTCTCAAATACGTCCTGAGGTAAAGCCTCTCCGAACCATACCACTCCCGGCCTAATGGCGTGATCACACACTTGACAATTTGGCGGCATTAATTTTGGTGTATTAACTGGCGGTGATTCGGGAAATTTAAACGATTTTCCGCATTTCTCACACATCGGACTGAAAAGACTTCCGTGGAGGTGTAAAACACTCCTTGAGCCAGCTCTTTCGTGCAAATCATCAACATTTTGAGTAATAACGGATACTGAGTAACGTGTATCTAGTTCTAATTGAGCAATTCCAAGATGCTCTTTATTAGGCTGAGCTTTCATAACATCACCTCTCCTACCCTCATACCACGCCCAAACCAATTCCTTATCTTTTTCCCAGCCCTCAGGCGATGCAAGGTCGTAAGGGTTTAGCTTTGACCAGTGCGAATTCAATGCATCTCTGAATGTAGGTATTCCAGAGTCCGCAGATGCACCCGCACCAGTAAAGATAACTATTTTCTTTGCCTCTTTTAACGCAGCAGTTAGTGCAGAAGGAATTAAGTCGATTATGTGCACCATAGTAAAGTATTTGAAATAGTTATGATTTTCTCGGAACATTGCGATAAATTGCACCATCGACACAATTAACAAAAGTTTCATACCAAGGTGTATTTACAGCAACACCGTTCACGTTGGTTGTCTTTACTCCAATTAGATAGAGTAAACGGTCAATTTCAAGTGCAGAAGTTCCAGTTTGCAACGCCCATGCGTATACATCTGCAATAACTCGCATGTCAGGCGTCATTCTCACATCAAATTCATGATAATTATCAATAAAATTCGTCCTTGGATTCCTAGTATATAAGGCCAATGCTTGTCCTAGTTTATATTTCTGCGGATTGTGACCATCATTTTCAATACGACCTGTAAGATATCCCATAAGTCTGACTACGTGCAGATCTGGCTTCACAAACCAACCAATCATAGTATGCGATGCCTCGATTGGTGGTATTAAATCAATGCTAGGTACTTGAGAATCTTTAAGAAAATTTGCCGCAGTAGCCACGCCCATCCATGGTAATTTTCTTAAATTATCAACAAGTTGTAATGCTTCATCTAAGGTATTTGGTCCTTGTGGCTGATTTATATAATTATGAAAAATAGTAGCACTACCACCATGATTATCAATTAACCATTGAGCAAAATAGATCACACTCGTTAACAAACCCTTCATAGTAATCCGACAATTACCAATTCGCGCCATATCCAGGATATCTTGATCAAAATTGCCTTTAAGTGGGTATAGATGTAAATGTTGTGCACATTCAACTGCTAATTCTTGAAGACTTGGGACTACTTTAATCACGTTATTTGTAATAAAGAGCCTAAAAGATTTTCGGATTATTTCACCAAATTTTGAAAAATCGGGTTTCCTCCCCCCTGCATTTGTAATACTAGCAGCGTAAACATACATTAAATCTAAGGTTGATTGATGTGAAGTTAATGCCTGTGTATATCCGGTACTCATTATCCAGGAATTCAATTCCTCGTTTGTAAAATTTGGTATCACAGTTCGAACTCGCTTTAATGCAACCTCACGAATGATGTTCAACATAGAGTCTTGGTGCGATAAAACATAATCTTTATGAGCCAATCTATCTGGCAAGGCAACGCTACTTAATGTGTTAATCGACGAAATTTTCGGCGGTGACAATACTTGTCTTTTTGAGATTGTCTCAACTTCGCCAAATTCATTATCTGAACCTAGGCCAGAAGTTTCATTTAATTTTGGGTAGATGGCGCTCCAACCTCCTGGTTCTCCCAAATCATGTCGTACTGGATTCAGGACCTCTTGTAATTTAATTACACCATCCGTTTCGGTTTTATTTTGTAAAAATTCATTAAAAAAACTTAAAAAATTGAGCAAATACTCACTATCCGGTTCAACTGAAAAACTAACGTCAAGCGGATTACCAGGTGTGATCTTGCTTACAAAGTAATAATATTTTGAATGCCATTTTTTCCAATTTTGATCTATCTTATTATTGTTTAAGTATTTTTCAATTAACGCATTTGTAGCCCATAGTCGAAGTTTTCCTTCGATTATGCACAAGCCAATCCTGTGTCCACTTATGACAGTTGTAGCCTTATTTTTTCTGACACTTAAATAGCCTTTGCCAATGATGACAAGAGGTAATTCAATAGAACTCCACTCGGGCGTTGAATGATCTGCACTCGGAATATGAGTTGTTAAAATATTAATCACTGCTCTGAACTGGGAAATATCAATACTAAAATCGATCAAGAGCCTGTTTAAGTAGTCAGAACAGTACCTTTGCTGAAACGCATGATTAGGATCAGCCTCTGACAAGCTATCATTTCCAACTGGCGTAGTATTATTGAAAAAGTAGTTGCGTGATTCGATATTCCAAGACATAAATAACCTTTGTATTTCATTTGATTGATAAATTATTGACACATAATACGTTTATTGCATTCAACTTACTTCTTATATTTTTCCATTTATCTGCTGGCTTCCTAGTATAAGAAGCTTGATCAACTAATAAATAAACGTCTACATTTCTTGAGATATAGCCCTGAATAAGGCAGTCGTAAATATGGATCTAACCATTAGGTATCAGTTATTGACTTCGTAAATACTGTATCATAAGAATGAAAAGGTTTTTGACAAATTAGATTCACAGCAAATTGAGATTGTTCTTTTGACATGTTTGCTCAACAATTTTACGCATCGAATTCTGATCAAGGAAGGTTTGTTCAACTAGTGCGTTAACGAGTTCGTCAAAAATTAGCCTGTGTTTCTTAAGCTTAGCTAGCACATCAAGGTACTGTTTAGCCACAAAGTCTCTAGCAAGCTTTTCATATTGCAGATATTCACTAGGTGACGGATCTCCAACTGTTACTAGCACATTACTTGCTCCGCTCTCATCACTTGACATATCAGTTGGTAATCCGTGCCTACCAAAAAGCTGCCAAGCTTCTCTTGACACGCTCTCTAAATCAGAGCCAGCCCCTTTTGCACTAACGCTGGCTAATCCAAATACCATATGTTCGGCCGCCCGGCCCCCTAGTCTCACCCTCATAAGATCTATGTGCTCTTGAAATGTCCGATCATCAATAGTTTCATACCTGCTTTGATAATTTGGTGCTGTAATACCAAGACTGTTATCACTGCTGATTACACTACAGTAGTCAGGATAAATTCTGCCCTTAGAGTTCAGCACCCACATAAATGCATGACCAATTTCATGTACAGCATGCCTGGTTCTTTTCTCAATGGCCTGGACTTCACCGTCCATCTCAGTAGTGCCGTATAAAGCAAACAAAAGCAAGTCTTGAAACTGAATTTTTCTTTTCTCACGCGCTGCCAGTCGCTTTACCGCTAGTTGCATAAGTCTCAGCTTATTGGTAGCGCCGTACTCGCTTGCCAAAAGAGCTCCCAACCGGGCTTGATCACTTAACAATTCAGTAGAAAGAAGATCCCCCCCCATTTCCGCAATAAATATTTGCGCTAATGTATCTGCCTTCAACTCCGGCATTGTAATTTTTCGGTCAAAGCAACCAACAGTTCTAAGAAGTGGGTCAACGCTTCGAGCCGTCTTAACGCCTGTTACGAAAACGACAGGAAGTTGTGGTACCTGTTCAAGAAGAAATTTCTTTAACTTTAGTCGAAATATTAACGCCTTGTCTACATCAAAGTTAGCATGCTCTGGTAATTCATCATCTGAATCTACATCTTTGTGCGAAATCCATGGACCTGATTCAAGGAAAATCAAGGTAGGGGTTTTATATAATTCTGCATCAAAGATAACAGTTTCCTCATCCAGTATTTCATAGCGAGAATGATGTACAACTTCAAATCCTGCTTCTTTAGCGATTATGGGTGCTATATCGACCATTTCTTGGCTGTCATATGACTGCAGAATTACTCCGTGCCCAAGCAGTTTCCAGCGCTCAACATCGAAAGTTTCACTTTGAACGTTAATCAGTTCTTTTGACCAACGTTTTAGCGCACAATTGGTAGGCAACAAACTCCACTTAGCGCTTGAGTCTAGAGATGAATGGGAGAGTTTAGTTGAATTCTTTAGCATATGCCCCCTTTAAATAATTGGTTCTTTTTGGCATTTAAACGGAAAACCTTCTGATTGAGCTTCTTGGTGAACGCGCTTTACTTTAGTTTGAGCAACGTCAGCGCTAAATACGCCTACAGTTGCAAACCCAGTTAAGTGAATTTTGTCTGCTATTTCGTAAGCTTCATCAAAGTTTTTTTGAAAAACTTCAACTAAAACCCAAGCTACAAAATCATATGTTGTTTGATCGTCGTTCCAAAATTTAACGGTATATAAAGAAGGGGGTTCCAGTTTTATACTTTCTTTTTTTCTATTCGGTGTTAGAACGGATGAATTGTCGTAATTTGGCATTCTTCACTCCTTAATTACAGTTTTATTTAATTAGTTGCTTACATTGTGCGTTACAGAAGCAGTGATTGAGTTTAAGAAATCAGATGTAAATGCATGATCACCACTCATAGATAAGCATTCCCTCCATTGAGAGATAGTGCTATCCATCGATTGCGCATGGTTACTTCTTGAACTTTCGCTTTGTAGTAACTGAATGATCTCTGCGTAGACAATACCGGCTTTTCGGTATTTTCCAGCATTACGAAGGACACTGGCGTAAGAGTAGAGGTTATCTAAATATACTTGATCCTTTTGTTTTAAGGAGTGCCTGTAAAGTTGCAGGACACGTCGAATACAAACCGCTGCTCTTAAAAACTTGTTTGCTTTTAGATAGCGAGAAGTATCAAGATTTAGTTGATCAATCGCTTTAAGGGCTTCTATTTTCTGTGTATTGCAACTATTAATCATCTGACTCATGCCACCGGATAAAGTTTCTGTGCTAATCTTCATAGTTATAGCTTCGGTTGCTATCTTAAGACCTTGCCGAGCTTCTTGAATCAATATTTGCTCATCTGGACAATGCTCAGTTGCCAATCGTATTACTTTTAAAAAGCACTCTTGTGAATCCTCAAAATCTCTGTTCTTTATAAAAATATCGCCTAAGCGACGAATTGCCTTTAAAGTATGAAAATGTACGGGACCCCATCGCATCTCCAGGAGCATCACTACGGATTGTTGCGTGAGTGCGGCTTGTGCAAAATCCCCTAACCGTCGTGCTTTATGAACAATCCGTACAGCGCTGCGTAACTCTTCGCTTTCTGCATCTGTAAGCTTGCGACCTGGATTTTGATAAAGTTGCGCCTGAATAGCGCGAGCAGTTTCAAAATCCCCTTCTTTCTCAAATATTGCGTGTAATTGACGCAGATACTGATATGGATTTTCATGGGTGGACATATTGCTTTCCCTTATCTGATGTATGAATCGTTTTGCAAAACAGTTTATCTATGGACAGGTAATTGATTCACCTTTAATATTCTGTGACGCAAGGTGTTAAATGAAGTTGAATTAGAGTAAGTACTGAAGGGGTTTGCGAAGGGATGAACAGGAATTGAAATAACTGGCGCGACAACACGAATAGCGCTTGGTCTCTTTATTGCTGTGTTTTCTATAGAAGTTGGAGAATGAAAAACAGGAGACTTTGTACCTGCCCAGTTAAAGGAAAAACAATTTAATTTTTCCCTTGTACAACTGAAATGGCGACGCATGTAGGGTGTGCACTTACCGTTCTTTGCTACAACCAAAGTAGCTAGGTTGGGTAAACTGTTTTGTGTAGCAAACTCTGCAATGCTACGTAAAATTCCGTTAACATTGCTAGGCATTAGCATTTGCAAAGTTTTAAATTGAGGATACTTTCGCTGCAATTCAGCTAATAACAATGCGTTGTGAACAACTGTTTTTTGCTTTGCATAGATAACAAGCTGCGCGTAAAATATGCCAGTCAAATCTTTTACTGTTTCGCATACTTTAGTTTTCTCAATCGCTTCACTAAAAGCTGTTGTAACCATTTATGCTCCTTAAAAAGTAAAATTAAACTATCCCGACCACCAATACTGTTATCTTAATATATTAGATAGACACATAATGTCGAACATAAAATAAGTATTTTTTAAACTACTTTTTAGTGAAATTAACAAAGTAAAAAAACGCAGTTGTTACACTGCGTCTTTGTAAATGTTTAGCCTAGAATTTGAGTCGAACAATTTAGAGCGTAACCAAATCACATTTAATTATGATGCCTAAATATCAATTCAGCAATTATTATCCATAATGAGAAAATTAAACTCTACAAATAGTTACTCAATATCTATCCAGGTAATTATTTCTAACGGTCCACCAGTGATAATTGATTCAACTTGGGTATGAACTTCAAGATCTATTATTGAACCCAAATCTGGATCGTATGGTAATTGCCCTAACCTACATATGACACTAACCATACGCTTATTAGTATTTAGATCAGTATAGAAACACGTTTCTTCATCAACGATCTGAAAGTGTCCATTACCTACAATTTCAGATCCTTGGTACGCGTAAGAAGAAAGAAATACAAAGGGTCCATCGCCTTTAGACTCAATTGTTTCGACTACTTTTAATTTTGACATTTTGTACCTTATATTATCTACAATATTAATTAATTACTTTTACCGCCTCGGATTGGAGGGCAAGAACGGAAATTTAATCGCTAAATCTATCACCCACAGGAGAATTAATTACATTACCAGCTCCGTCATGAATAGATAACCAACTAGAGCGTTTTGAATCTAAATCAGACTGCTCATATCGAGCGAGACAATATCCCAGTACTGAACCAGCTTCTAATAGTGACATTGGATTTTCATCAAATGGAATGCTAACTCCAACTATTGCATTCTTTTCAGAAAAGAAAACCTCATAGTCCTCTGCCAAACCCTCGATTGCGAAGTTATCTAATTGAACTTGCCATAGTGCGGCATTTTTTCCCAAATTCTCATTTTTATCAAGTTCGATATTAAAGCGAGCAAAATTTGTTTCCATAAAGAACTCCTTAATTTAGATAAATATATTTACTGGAAATAAGTAAAAAATAACTATTTTTTGATGCTGTAATAGTTTTGAGGCAAAAAAAAGCACGCCACAGCTAATGGGTGCACTTTAAAATAAGAAATAAAAATTTTTCTCTGTTTTTTTACTTACATAGTATTAAAACATGTCAATATTATATGATATGCGTGAATAAAAGTCAAGTACTTTATGAAATCTGTGTCAACTGACACTGACCGATATTTTCTGAATTTATTACAAAGCTTTGAGGAAACTCTTTATTCTCTTAATATGAGCATTTGAACTCGAATTCACCGAGCTCTCAACTCTTGATAACTTCACACCACAGCTATCAAAGGCATACTTAAGGCTCGTTCGTTCCTTTGGAGAAATCTCGTTGACTCAAACCAGATTGACATAGCCAATATTTTTATTCTAATTACCCTAATTACTTATGAAAATTCCCTTGTAAACAGTGACGCATTTCGTGACCAATAGTATGAAAATTAGTCAAATATCCAACAACGATAGTACATTTATTATTAACCGGGTTTGAGTCCCAAAAACTACATGCTTCAACTTCAATAGGAAATCCGCCGTATCCACGTTTGCGACTTTCTTGATCACAAGTTTTTTGAATATTCTGCGTTGAAATAAACGTTACGGCTATATTATTTGAATTCACTTTTTGTACATTAAAGACTTCATGAGGATTTTCTATGGACTCCGCTCCATAAGATCTAAAAAGAGTAATTGATAACACAATAAGAACAATATTAATTAATTTCATCATTTCACCTATTCAAAACATACTCAAAACTAATGGGCTATTTATTCTCTTCAATTAAATATTCATTTATTTTGAAGAGTTTCGATCGACCCAAAATAAATTCTTAAACCAACCCTAATCCGATTTTTATTAATTTTTTTATAATTTATAAACTGATCTAGTTCTTAATGTGTACATGATCGTAAATTTATAGCAGCAATTTATATAGGAAAATATATGATGCACGTTAACATTTCCCCAATCTATATTCTTACCAAAGATCTACAACTAACCAATTTGGTCCTGAAGTATCTAACTGACAAATCACTCCATATCGAACAACCAAACTCCGGTTTCGTTCTAAGTGATTCGTGAACAAGCGACACTTTGAATTTTTGTATCTAAAATACTTGCTTATAGCAGAGGGGCCCACCTCGCTCTCTAAAATTACATCTCCTTTTCTGAGTTTGTGACTTTGCGAAGGTCCGTCCGTACATACTGTGGCAGCTTCAGTTTTGAATGCACCGCCAAGTGAGGTAAGCAATTCTTTCCTAGCATCCTCAATTGCTTCTTGACACAAAGCATCATCTGATGCAATTCCTGAATTGTCATGAACTACTGAGTGCTTAATACCGTCCACAACCAAATCAAATGAGACATGGCAACTTCCTGATATTTGTGTTTTTGTGAGATTTTGTACGGCACCAACTACGTGCTCATTAGCTAGATAACTGGCGCTTCTAACCTCACATTCTGCAAAGCACAAAGTACTGAAACACTGTAAGCACATTATGAACGTGGAAAATAAAAAAAAGTTTCTTTTTTTCTTGTTCATGATTCTGCACACCGGTAGGCATACCACCAAATCGTGGCTTTCAACCGCCCGTTATAGGCCTCATCCTCCTCGCTAAGATCATCTGGATCTTCCCCAAAATTCTTGATTCGCTGAAGCTCGTATAACTGGGCCAATTGCTGCTCTTTGTTTTCACACCGAGTTGGATAATTTACCAATTCTTGATAGGTGAGTACACGCTGACTTGTTTGCTGATTTTTATCATTGGGTTCACACCCGCACACAATTCCCAGCAAAGCAATCAATCCGAAGTAAATAAGATAAACATTTAATTTATTCATAATATCAGTTTAAGTCATTAATTAGACACAATATGTCTATTGAACTATTTACCATTTATGAATTAAATATTAGTTGCGTTAATCTCGATTTTGCGATATTCGAAAGACAAATATTGTCTATTTATTAACCTATGATTTAATCATATTCAACCACCACAAGGAGTCTTCATGGGTCAACCGAAACAGTTAATTTTCTTGCAAGCGCTTAGACGTTTTTATATTTATATTACTCTTGCTTTTATGGGAATTGTGATCAGCGGGTGCTCAACCCCCTCAAAGTCTTATGACCAAAGGGCAAAGATGGAGCAGGAACATTCAGAAAAACTATCCATTAAAACTGTTAATGATATGCCTTCTTGGATGGTTACCTTGCCCCAAAGCGGAAGTGCAATATTTGAGAACGGAACTGCGGTGAGCAGTGATTTAGCTATGGCTGATTTAAAAGCAAAAACAATTGCTTACTCCAAAATATGTATGACAGCTGGTGGTGTAGTCAGCTCTCAAGTCAAAATCTATAGACTGGACGGGGATACCAGTTCCTCCGAGCACTCTGAAATGGCCACTCGCAGTGCATGTCCCGGAGTTGATATCAGTGGTGTAGAGACCGTTTCCGTAAAACATATCTCTGAGGGCAGTAGATATCGCAGTTATGTATTGGTAAGTTTACCTACTGGCACTGCGAACACAGTGAAAAATGGACATTCTGCAAAAAGCATGCAGGAGGAGGCCAAGTCCCGCGCCCCCAATGCCTTTAATGAGCTGAACTCCTTGCAAAAACCAATCACTCAGTAGTGATATGTTTTTCCTATGCTCACCTAAGTAGTACCTAAAAATACTTACTCAGGAAAATATTAGTCAATTATTTAAGTTACCAGGAGAATCAAAATGATCAGAACATTTGTTTATGCGATAGTTATATTTAGTGCCTATAAATATGGGGTTTTGCAGGACATGCTTCATTTAACAGCCCACATTGCCGATGAAATCGCACAAGTAAAACCTAATATATAGGCAAATTAATTTTCAGTCACTTAGAATTTCATAGTCGCTTTTTGTCGAAATGATGTCTTAAACTCGATATCACTTTAAAGGGATATTTTATGGCAAAGCTCTCAAAATCAAAGTTAACGATGGCGGCTCACTGTAATCGCAAACTTTGGTTATCTTCGCATAATCCTAATGTTGCCAAAAAGGATGCGCATATGGAGCTAATAGCCAAACGAGGCACAGAGTTTGGTGATTACTGCCGTGCCCTATTTCCAGGTGGGATATTGGTTGACATTCGTAACTCCGAACTTGCTGCACAGCGTACCCGCGAGTTACTGGCCGCTATGACGGCGTCAACAGCTAAACCACTCTACGAAGCAGCGTTCATATATAACGAAGTTGTTGTACGTGTGGACATTATGGTTCCTATCCAGACAGTTGATGGTGCTTTAGTCTGGAAATTGATTGAAATTAAAAGCGGGAGAAGTCGCACAGACAAGGGAGAGTTTAAAGAAAAGTATACCCTCGACGCAGCAATTCAACACTTTGTAGTTACACACAACAATATCCCCATCATTGAAACTATGCTAGGGACACCTGATTCCCTATTTATCTTAACAGTACCTGGCGTCTATGAGGGAGTTTTAAGGACAGAGCGCATAAATGAGGCGATTGAGCCTCTATTGCCGAGTATTCCTGCACTTATCAACATGGCTAGGCCATTGGTCGATTCAAGCCCGGAACCTATAGTAGCCATTGATTCGCACTGCAGTGGTTGTGAATACATCAACCACTGCACCAATACAGTTTTACATGAAAATGAGGATTTTCGTGTACCCACTTGGTTTCTAGCTAGCAGTCCTCACAGTAAAATCGTACAGTCGGCACTTCCAATTTCTCGTAATTTAGCAGATATACCTGAATCACTACTAATAGAACCTATTCATAGGGCCATGCGCCGAGTCGCTCGCAATGAATTTGACACTTATATTCACCCTGATCTCACAGCATTTTTAAACGGCGAACCAACTGTTCGCTGGTTTTTAGACTTTGAGTTCTTGGGGTCTGCGTTACCACTATGGACAGGCACGTCACCAAACGAGTCAATTCCGTTTCAATTTTCTCTACATAAGTCAATTGGACTGAATTTTGAACGCATTACGCATAGTGAATTCCTCGGAGATACATCTGAGGACCCCAGACCTCGATTAATTTCTGCCTTGGTCCACGCCTACGATGAAAGTGGACCTATTTATACCTGGCACGGCAAACAAACTGAAGGGCCTATTCTAGATAAATTGGCAAATATGGCGGTGGGGCGTGAGCGAAAAGTTTTGCAAGAAATGGCGAACAATTGCAAAAGAGATGATTTACTTCCTCACTTCAAAAATTGGTTTTATGCCCTAGGAATGCAGAATTGGAGCTTAAAACAAGTTGCGAAACACTACTTAGACCAAGACCCATACATCATTCTCGAAACTCAAAATGGATTAGATGCCATGAGAGACTATGAAGAATTACTTCGTACTGAGGACTCTATTCAACGATCTGAAATTAGGGCAAATCTACTGGCTTATTGCAAATTAGATACACAAGTAATGATTGATATTTGGAAAAAAATTTCTAATCCAGCCTTGAATTGAGACTTATTTTAATTTGTAGGCTTTTTCTTAAAAATACGCAACCAACGTTTTGAATATTGTTTACATCCGTCAATAGGGTACTTTTATATCACGCAGTGAAACTCACAGTGAAGATTCCAAAGGTACCGCCTGTCCCCAAGGAGCCGGAGAAGTTCCTTCAGCAGTAAGCACCCAAAGTACGGGATACCCTGGTGAGTCGACTGGGGCAGTTCCGTATCCATCGGTTAGATATATCAGACAATCGGGACGGTCCTGATTCGCTACTGCAAAGGGTGGCCGCAGATCCGTCCCACCCCCGCCTTTTATACCTAGTTTTTGCAATCCGCTCAGATCGTCCCAATTGGTGAGGTGACGAATACGCGATATTTCCTCGTCGCACTCTACCAGTGTGATTTCGCATCTGTCAAACTCTCCCAAGAGTGAGATCACCTCAGCCATAAATTTACCCCAGGCAGCTTGCGTACTCCCGGATGTATCTACCGCAACCAAAATCTTAAGAACCTCTGCTCTTAGTCCCGGCAGCCATAGACCTCTGTGTAAATGTCTTCTTGAGCATTTCTTCCAATCTCGTTGACCACCTCCGTAGGATTTACGAACAAAGTTTCGTAGAACCTGATTCCAACGGACTTTAGGAGTTAAGAACTGGTTGATTAAATTCTTCAAACCTTTTGGCAATGTACCGTGAGTTTTCATTTGTTGATGAACTTGCACCATACGCTCTGTCCACTCCCTTGCCAAATTGGCATCCCCCGTTTGAGGGCTGAAATCTGAATCAATAACGACCGTTGAATCAGAAACTGAATCACCAAATAATATTGAGCCTGGATTGTGTTCATCAAATTGAAACTGATGGCTGGATTCGCGTAGTGAATTATTAACCAACGCGTGATAGACCTGTTCTGCTGAGTGACCCTCGAATTCTTTAAAATACACAGCGTCTGTTGGCATACTAAATCCATCTTTGGAGAGAATTGCGTTGACCTCGTGATCTGTAGCTATATTCCAAAGTTGAGGATCACGCTCATAACGACGCACAAAATGACCAGCGACTGCATGCCATATTTCATGTGCAAATACGAATAGTCGGTCGCTCTCACTTAAACATGATAGAAAGTTGGTATTAAAGAACACCGTGCGCCCATCGGTTGCAGCAGTTGGCAAGCGTGTGTCCATGACCGGTTTGAGTATCAATTGAAAACTTAGATTAGCGGTAAAAGGTTGCATGAAAAGCATGCGGGCTCGGTCACCTTCTAAAATTTTCAGCCACCGAGCCTTCTCGCTCTGCTCTTTTGCATTAGGCCCCCTGATTTCGACAACCGAAGTGTCAGGTTGCACCTCTAGGGTTTGCGTACCGGACTCTTTGCAATCAGTTTGTTGTAGCTGACTCATGCACCACCTTCTGTAGAGTCCAAGGCGGCCAAAGTACGCTTTTTATGCAAAGCGTTACGCAGCCCACCGGAGGAACCAGTTGAGCGCCCACTTTGCGAGCTTCGTGCTGAAACATTGTTATCTCGGTTAGTGGGCACCACAGGGTTAATTTGGTGCTGAGTCAAAACATCCCCGTGCTTTTCAGACCAATGAGGAAATAGCGAATTGCCAAATAATACTGCACCCATACCGGCCTTTACAGCGTCAGTCAGTTTTTCATTTGCAGAGGTGAATTTTGCAATAACGTTGGTAATACTCATCACTGCAAAATCAGAGGAGAGTTGTATTCCAATTTTCAAGAAATTAGTCATACGTATTTCTTGCTCTTCATGCTTACCCTTCCACACGTGATAGGCAAGCCCCGTTGAGAGCGCATATAGCTGATCAGCGCGAGTGGGTAGAACAAATGCAATTTCACCAAGCAATAAAGCATTCATATCTTGTAACTCTGCAGCGTTCTTTCTAAAAGCTAAGAACTCAGTACCAGCTCCTATACCTACTAATCCGTGAACGATTATGGCAAGGGCATCGGAGCTAAGCTCTTTTCCGTGTTCCACAGCGATTGCCACTCGTTCCCAAGACCGAGGAGAGGGCCAACCACGTTCTACATTACCGTTCATATTAAAGAAACACTCAGGTTTGTATTTCAAGAAGGCAATTACATCCGGATTTAACCTTCTATTTACTGCCCAGTGAACCCATTGGTTCAAATCTGCTTGTAATTCAATATGGCAAAAGCGGTTCGCCAAAGCGCTTGACATCGGTAAAGAAACGGCTTTATCACTAGCCTTGTTTCCTGCACCAACGATCAACCATCCATCTGGTAAATGATATTCTTGTCCTAATTTTCGATCTAATATAAATTCGTATGCTGCTGTTTGAATACTTCGGTCGCATGAACTGAGTTCATCAAACAAAATAATGCCTTTCCCCTCCCTTGGCCACTCACTAGAGAGTAACCAACGAACCTGATTCCCATCAGGCACGGGTATTCCAGAGAAATCTACAGGCTCCTTTTGCGAGAGCCGAATATCTATGAATCCAATACCCATTTCATTGCATAAGTCTTTGATCAATGAAGATTTTCCAATTCCGGGACTACCCCATAAAAGACAGGGTCCAATCTCTTTTGCAAGTGCTGGTTGTCCCCACAGGAGATTGAGTTGATACTTTAAAATCTGTGTAGCTTGATTGATAGTTGCATTTATCTCATTCATATCCAATAATCCTTTCACTTCATATTAGGCTAATTCATTGATTACAGGCCAAATTTACTATGTAACAAGAACACGGGGCAGTGAAGCCTTAAGGGTTTCACTTCCTGACAATGCAAGAGCCATAGCCGCACTTCTAAACTCACCTACGCTCATCGTTTGAACACAATCGGTCTGAGGAGGATTTGCGGCCAATTGAACAATTTCTGAACGAGCAATTACAGGGTTTTGCCGAATCTCAACTGCAAATAATCGCAGAATATCTTGATACGTACTGTGCCTAAGAAGCAGCATTTTTGCAGACTCAACGAGTGAGGATACGTCTATTTGAGCAGAGTTGCACATTCGAATCACCAAATGCGAAATCTCTATCATCATGCGCGACAATTCTTTGTTGTTACGCTCTAGGCAAACCGAATATACGTCCTTCATAAATGCCAATATTGAAGCATGGTTAGGCTTATTGCTTTCAGACAGTTGCGTTCCAACCAACCAATTCGCATCCAAAATAGCAGAACCGCAAGGTGGATGAGAAGATAATTCATCCAACATTGAAACAGCGCAACCTTTTTGTGCTTCTAGTTGCCAACAGCCCCGCCATATCTCAAAGTCCGCTCTCCAAGCGTCTAATCCGAGATCACTCGGGAATTGCCATCGCCAAGTAAACATGGCCTGTTCGATGACAGCAGGAGTTAAGGGCTTACTTGCCTTAAAGTGCTGAGGGAGGTGGTGCCGTGTGTAGAGTTCACACCTTGCTTGCCAAATTTCTTCAAGCGTAATTTTAGAGCCAAGCAATGACTTAAGCGTCATCAAAATTTGCGGTAACTGTTTTGTTCCTGATGCAAGTGGAAGTATAGATTTGAATTCAGGCCATGCATCCAAATTACCGCCCAAGACCCGCTCCTGCAAGTTCTTTAATAGAGTTTCATTAATGATGACACGTGATTTACCAATCAGTTGGCTAGGTATTCGACCCTCGCAAATCCAAGTGCTACCAGTTGCAAACTCCACGTCCTTTAAAGCGCTACAACGGATCAAATTAATGTCAGCCGGATGTGTGATTTTTAAACACTTCACAGGAGAGTCAATTAGGTATAGCTCACCGAGTTTCGTATCTACAACCAATCCTGATTTGGCACCACTAGTGTCACGCACGTGCAGTTCATTAACACTATCTCTACCCTTAATTTCCTTGAGATTTACTGAATTTGCAATCGTTAAATCTCCGACTTTGAGGGATCCTATGTCTAGTACATTAAGTCGAGTTGCTCCTGATATTTCTAAATAGTCTAAATTAGAACCATTTAATGACAAGTCTTCTAAGTAATCCATATGCGAGAATAATGCAAGACGCGATGAATCTGGCAAACTTAATGTGGTCTTGCTTACTTGATCATTGCAAGTCCCCACAAATACACATAATTCTGCGGTCGGGTACGCGCCCGAAGAACTGCCTACATTTTGGTAGGTTGAAACTTCCCCTATCCAGGCCCCGTTGATTAAGGGCTCTTTTAAAGCCTTATATTTAAAGGTTTTAAGTCTTTCGCCCTCAATCCAACATGCATCCACACAACTCATACTTCCTATAACCTTTAGGGTTGGTAAGTGCTCACCTGTATCAAGATGGACTATTGCTGTACAACCTAAGGGAAGTGTGATTACACGAAGATTGGGGCATCCCTGAATACTTATATGTATCTCACTAAAAGCCTGTTCTAGACTGAATTCAGTCAAACTCAGACAGTTATAAAGATCAATTGCCCTTAATTTTGAACAACTCAAACTGATTTGCGCTAAATTACGGGCGCATAGTGTAATTCCACCACTTAAGCTCAAATGTTGGGATAATGTTTCAGCACTGGGGTTAGAGTCAATAATTAACATATAGATCCAGATAAGAGTAGGTTCAAAGAGATTAGAACAGCATAGTTCGACATTATTAGTCGATCAGCTTATAACTTGCTTTTTCTTAACCCACTCCCCCTAGGAGAGACTTGATACCGGAGAGGCTTAGTAAATTAACATATCCAAGGCTCGTAGGATGATCTTTTGGAAATGATCATCTGTTTTTCAATAAAAGACAAAGTAAATCAGATTAATTCAGTTTTTTGTGCATAATCGCACTCCTTTGCAACCGTACAACATCAATAGTTTACTGAGTACGGTTAGTTACTGGATCCTTTTTCTTTAAAAATATCCAAAATATGTCGATCAAATAGTTGACACTTCAAAATACAAGATGAACTTTAGAGACTGATATGCCCTCCCAGGAATATGTCTTTTAATACGCATGAAAGGGATTATTTATCATGGATCACGTGGAATGTAAAAATATTAGCGGACATACGAATTTAAACAACGCAGTACAGGAGCCTTCAATCACAAGTGATGCGGGAGTTCCTTCCGTTTTTGATGCATGTTGTAAAAAATGGGCAATCAGAGCTTTAATTGAGATGGGTGGGCACACAAATATACTTCGCTCACAAAACTGCGTAGAGCCAGAGCTTTTGCGCTATCTTGGCGTGGAAGCTAATTTAGAAAATCTCTATGATCAATCCCTTGTGCTAAGCGCAGTTAAAGAAAAATACAATGAACTTACCCACCCCCAACTAGATATTCCAGTCAATACGACACTTTACAAGAACGTCACATGGTTGGCCGCCCAACTCGGTCTAAGCCTGGACGAGAAGAAGATTTTGTTGCTTTGCGTTTTAGAAAAGCAAAATATCTTTCTTAAACAATCTCTTTCATCTATTGGGGAAATGACACAGCCAAAACTGATGAGCGTAATCTCTACACTATTAGACATACCCCTACGCCGCGTTTATGATGCCTTTGCTGACCAATCAACGCTAACCCGTACTGGACTACTTTTTACGAATACTTACTTAGAAGTCTTAGATTTTGGTACCAAGATTGATCTAATCAGTGGATTAGCAGACAGTTTAATGGAGGAACAAAGTGATTTTTTTGATATTTTTAGTAGCAACTTTGTGGCGTCCAAAAAACCCACTTTAACCCTTGGTGACTACGCACATGTTTCTCAGAAGGTGGAGAACATCATCCATCTACTTAAAACTGCAATCTCCACGCATCGCATTGGAACAAACATCTTGATTTATGGCCCCCCAGGGACTGGCAAGAGTGAATTAGCAAAGGTCATTGCAAATTCGATTGGCGCAGACGCTTTTGAGGTTACTGTGGGAGGAAAACCTGGAGAGCGTTACAGTAATGTGAATCGCCTCTCAGCCTATATGCTGTCTCAAACAATTTTGGCAAAGGCTCAGAATAAGTTAATTATTTTTGATGAATGTGAGGATATAGCGACTAAACGAGATGATGATGATCATTTCAACAAATCACACCGCTCAGGCACAAAGGGCATGAAAGGGGCAATGAACCAGTTGTTAACCACTACTGACGTGCCCGCAATTTTTATAACCAATGATTTAGGTTGCTTCCAAGACCGCGCCTACCTTCGCCGGATGGATCTGTGTTTAAGACTTGATGTACCCCCTACTGGTGTTCGTACTCAGATGCTCAGGACTTTTACAAGTGCGATGAACGTATCGGAGGAGTGGTGTAAGCAAACTGCTTCAAATGACGCCATTTCTCCTGCGATGATGGCAAAAGCGGTCAATGTCGCAGCAGCAATTCAAACATCTAAATTCGACTCAAATAATGAAAGCGTACTAACTGATTTACTCGAATCGTCACTTACTGCGCAATCATTCCCAGTTAAATCCATTCGCTCTAACGCACTCAACCTCCCCTACAGCCTTGATTACGTAAATACGGATATTGAATTACAAGAGATTACAGAGTC
>CAITYM010000100.1 GCA_903896615.1 uncultured Burkholderiales bacterium | reverse complement strand
CCAGGTTTTGAAGATACTTTCTACTATTTGTGGCGTGAGCGAAGGCTTCCCATTAACGTTGACCCCTTTGATACTCGACTTGACGATGAGATGGAGCGTGAGCGGATCAGGCGCGTGTTTGACCAAAAATTAGACCACGTGGTTGGTTATGTGCTCCCGATTCAAGTAGATGATGCATCTTTGGTTAATCGGTTGAGCAACCCAACTACAAATACGCACTGGCTTACAGGACCTTGGTACACAAGGGATGAAAGGCTGTACCTCATTCCCGGGGACTCTCCTATGGGGTATCGTTTGCCACTTGATTCCTTACCCTGGGTTAAAGAGTCTGAATATCCTTATATGATTGAGCAAGATCCGTTTGCGCCCAGATCTGCTCTTGGTAATCCAGCGGAACTAAAGTTACAAAATAAAAACTTAAATCATACTTTGGCAAGTCATAAAGCCAGAAGTGATGCAAGAGTTGAATTAAAACAGCAAGATGTAACCCATGTTCCAGGCCGCTTTGAATCTGCATCGTGGACAGTTCGTTCTGCGCTTTGTGTTGAGGTTAGAGATCCACAGCGCTCTAACGGGCCAAAGGCTGTGAAAGAGCAGTTAGCGAAGGACAAGACAAGTAACAATGCGCCGCAAAGAGTTTTGTATGTCTTCATGCCTCCGCTTAGTTTGTTGGAGGATTATTTAAATTTACTAAACGCGGTAGAGCAAACTGCACTAGAGCTTGATTTACCTGTTGTCATTGAGGGCTACCCCCCTCCAAGGGATCCCAGACTTAAACTTTTACAAGTCACTCCTGATCCAGGGGTGATTGAGGTCAATATTCATCCTGCAAGCAATTGGAAAGATTTGGTTTCTCATACTGAGTTTTTATATAACGCTGCGTTTGAAACAAGACTTAGCGCTGAAAAGTTTATGCTTGATGGGCGTCATACAGGCACGGGCGGGGGAAATCACTTTGTGCTTGGTGGTGCAACCCCATCTGATAGCCCGTTTCTAAGGCGGCCTGAGTTGCTTGCATCCCTGTTGATTTATTGGCACAACCATCCAAGTCTTAGCTATCTGTTTAGTGGGATGTTTATTGGTCCGTCCAGTCAAGCCCCCCGAATTGATGAGGCAAGAAATGATCAACTCTACGAGTTGGAAATCGCTATTAAGGAAATTGCGCGTAATCGTGAAATTTACGGCGAGAAAATGCCCCCATGGTTGCTTGACAGGACGCTTAGAAATATTCTCATCGATGTGACTGGAAATACACACAGGTCAGAGTTTTGTATTGACAAAATGTATTCTCCTGACTCCTCCACAGGCCGTTTAGGGTTGCTTGAGTTACGAGCGTTTGAGATGCCCCCTCATGCAAGGATGAGCGTTGTCCAACAACTCTTGCTGCGCGCGTTGATTGCACGTTTTTGGGATAAACCGTTCACGGCTCCTTTGACGCGTTGGGGTACGGAGTTACATGATCGCTTTTTACTGCCTACTTTCGTTCGAATGGATTTTGCGGATGTGATCCAAGAGATGAATCTTTGTGGCTTTGCATTTGATTGCAAATGGTTTGACCCTCACTTTGAGTTTAGATTCCCATTAATTGGTCAACGCGATCTACAAGGCGTTCAAATGCATTTAAGAAGTGCTTTAGAGCCTTGGCACGTGATGGGTGAGGAGGGGTCATCTGCTGGCACGGTACGCTATGTAGACTCTTCACTGGAGAGGATCGAGGTACTCGTAACAGGATTTAATCCCAGTCGCTACGCTGTAACCGTGAACGGGCAGGCTTTGCCCATGCAGCCAACGGGTACCGTGGGAACTTATGTGGCTGGAGTGCGTTACAAAGCCTGGTCCCCGCCTTCAGCGTTACACCCCAGCATTGGCTCTCATGCACCACTGGTCTTTGATATAGTTGATACTTGGATGGAGCGTTCGATAGGCGGCTGTGCATACCATGTGGCCCATCCTGGGGGTCGTAACTACGAAGCTTTCCCTGTTAACGCTTACACCGCTGAGAGTAGGCGTCTTTCACGGTTTACCGTCCATAATTCAACTACGGGAACAATCAAGGCTGCAACGTCCAATTTCGAGCTAGCAGGTTCTAGGGAGTTCCCTTTTACCCTTGACCTGCGTCGATGAGACAATTGCAATACTTTGACAAATACTCAACCTAAACCTCATACTTTGACCCCTGAAATGATAGAGGGGATTCGTCCATTGCTTAACCCCGCTGCGGTTGGGCATTTGGATGAATTGCGTCAACACGCTCAAACTCCTCCCTTACCTGCCCAGGCCAGCAATGTTGGTACTCACTCCCACTTGGCTCCAGAGGATCTTAGTTCTGATTGGCTGAACTTTTTAGAGTATCTAGGTCCCCATGGATTAGAGGACCTCAGTCGCAGAAATAGCGAGCTATCTAGACAAATCCGGGAAAACGGTGTCACCTACAACGTCTATGCAGATCGTAACTCTCCAATTAGGCCTTGGTCGGTTGATGTATTCCCACTCATCATGAGTCCGCAGGACTGGGCAAAAATTGAACGTGGAGTACTCCAACGCGTTCGTTTGCTTGAGCAAATGATGGTAGATGTCTACGGGGAACAAAGGCTACTTAGAGAGGCGCTTTTGCCAGCCGCACTTGTGCAAGGCCACACAGGATATCTACGCCCTTTGCACAGAGTCACGCCTCCTGGGGGTAGACACTTGCATATTGCAGCCTTTGACCTTGCTCACGGGCCTGATGGGCAGTGGTGGTTGGTTGCTCAAAGAACGCAGGCTCCCTCTGGTCTTGGGTATTTGCTAGAAAACCGAATATTGGTATCCAGACAATTCCCCGATGCTTTTGATGCAATGGGTATCCAAAGGTTAGCAGGAACTTATAGATCTTTAATCGAGAGCCTTAAATTGGCCAGTCCTGGGGGCAAGGATGCGCACATTGTTTTGTTAACACCTGGTCCTTACAGTGAGACCTATTTTGAACATGCATACCTTGCGCGTTACCTTGGATTAGCCCTGGTCGAGGGCGGAGATCTAACAGTGCGCGACAGCAGGTTGTATCTCAAAACGCTAAGGGGATTAGAGCCTGTTCACGGAATATTAAAACGATTGGATGATGAATTCCTTGACCCTCTTGAGCTTAGGTCAGATTCAATGTTGGGTGTGCCAGGTTTATTGCAGGCCGTGCGTGCAGGCAATGTATTGGTTGCAAACGCGCCTGGATCGGGATTTCTGGAGTCCCCCGCCTTGCTAGGCTTTATGCCAGGTATAAGTAAAGCCTTTACAGGTGAAACACTAGAGCTACCGGCGCTTGCGACTTGGTGGTGCGGGGAGAAGGCGGCATTTAATGAAGCAAAAGCTTACTTAAAACAAAGCGTGATTAAGCCCACCTATCCAGGGCGTCTACGCGGAACGGGTGGCGCTGATAGTAGTATTGCGGAGGAAGATTTTGAAGCCGTGTTGTGTCAAAGTTTAAGCGACGAACAGATCCAGGCATGGATTAACACGATTGAGCAAAATCCACACAAATACACCTTGCAATCTTATCTACCCCTGTCTCAAATGCCGACGTGGATGGATGCAAGTGAAAATATGAATGCTGGGATTATTCCGCGCTCGATGATGCTGCGGGTCTTCGCAGTTTCAGACGGTGTTAACTCTTGGCGTATTCTCCCAGGGGGTATGGCGCGTATCTCTCCCCCAGGCGAGCAAATCTCCTCTATTCAACGGGGGGGTAGCAGTGCAGATGTTTGGGTGCAAGCGACTCAAACAAGGGACACGAGCACGATGCTTAATAGGCACTTTGATTTAACGGTGTTGGAGTCTAGAAAGCGTCTAGTTACAAGTCGTGCAGCGGAGAATTTATATTGGCTGGGTCGTTACACGGAGCGAGCAGAAAATACCGTGCGACTTGCTAGACTATGTTTGCAATCCTTAAGAGCCGATGAGCGGCCCTCTAGCTCAATGCTTTTGTGGCTTGAAAAAATGGCTAAAGATTTCCGCTTGATACCGGAGGAGGTTCCTGCGCCTGAACTCAAAGATATTGATACTTCAAAAACGAAGGTTGATGCAGATAAAATTGCAAATCCCAAACTGATTAATATTAAAAATCTTTTTGAACGCACTTTGATCGATAGCCTTGATAAAAGAGAAAACGTTAATAGCGTAGGATTTAATCTTTCGGCCCTTGAACAAGCGGGCTATGCAGTGAGGGACCGTTTGTCCCAAGAGAGTTGGAATTTAATCATCAACACTCGCCGCGATTTCAACCAAAGTGCAAAATCCTGGGACAATCTCCCAGAAGGGGCTTCGCTTTATGCATTAAGTGCGCTGGATAGAGCGATTGCCTCTCTCGCTGCGATTACGGGGTCTCAAAGTGATCGGATGACGCGCGATGATGGGTGGAGACTCTTGTCATGTGGACGCCACCTTGAGCGACTTGGTTTTTTAACGACAGCGCTTGAAATGGCTGTAGAGTGTCAAACTCTTAGCCACTTGGATAAAGATACCTCCGGCTTTAATGCATTGCTCACAATATTTGATAGCACCATCACTTATCAAGCACAGTTCCAAGAGCTTCGTGGGCTGGGTCCACTTTTAATGCTACTCATTAAAGATCCTGATAATCCTAGATCCGTTGAATGGGTTGCTAATTCGCTAAAAGGCAGACTGTCTAAACTAGCGGGAAGTGCGCCAGATGAATTGACCGAGATGGCGTCAATAATTCCGAATCAAATAAATTGGTCTTTGGCGCAATTGTGCCAAGTTGATGGAGATGGACAATTCTCGAATTTGAAAAAAATGGCAGAAGACTTCAAGATCGCGACTTGGAATTTGAATGATGCAATCACTGAGAAATACTTTACTCATACCCTTGAGTCCGAGCAAAGCTTGAGTGCTTGAATTGGGATTTAACCTAAGTCTATGCTGTTAAATATTACGCACCGTACTAGATATGACTATGATCCTGCAGTGGTTACTGCGCATCATATACTGCACCTCACGCCCCCCAATATGATTCATCAAGAGGTGATCGCGCATTCACTCAATATCGAGCCGTATCCGGGTGAGAAAAGATCAACAGTAGATATTTTTGGAAATGTAAGTACCTACGTTGCAATGCACAGTGCACACGAATTTTTGGATATCGTTGCAATGAGTCAAATAAAGACAAATGTGCCAAGCGTTAATCAAGATACGTTAACTATGGATTGGCCCATTGAGTGGCGACAAGTACAAGCTCATTTGGAATATAGGGCTGAAGCAAAGTGGAGCGAAGCAGTCCAGTATTTGTTTGCCTCCCCCATGGTACCCATTCACAAAGATCTAAAAAGCTATGCAGCCATTAGTTTTGACTCGCAACATACACTCCTTGGTGCCATTAGAAATTTGATGGAACGAATTCATCATGAATTCATTTATGAATCTAAGAGTACGGATGTAAATACCCCAGTACTCAAAGCTTTGGCGCAGAAAAAAGGGGTTTGCCAAGATTTTGCACACGTAATGCTAGGTTGTTGCAGATCGATGGGGTTAGCCGCTCGTTATGTCAGCGGTTATTTGTTAACCCTACCCCCACCCGGGCAAGCCCGCTTGATAGGTGGTGATGCGTCCCATGCATGGGTATCTGTTTACTGTCCAACAGATCTAGATACGATGCAAGGTGTTTGGTTTGATTTTGATCCCACCAATAACAAAATGGGTTTGTATTCGCCTGGAAACGATTACGTAACGCTGGCTGTTGGACGTGATTACTCAGACGTCTCCCCGGTGCGCGGAGTAATACAAGGGAGCTTAGAGCACACGCTTAAAGTGGAGGTAACAGTTGAGCCCTTTTAGAGGGTAGTACGGTTGATCCCCGTGTTTAAACGGAGATTTTCACATTCATCTCCAGCCCTGATGCCATCCGTACCCTGGGTGGCGCCAACCCCATCCAAATCGCGGATTGAATTCCCAGTCCCATCCAATCCCAGGAGCAGGGTAGGAGGGGGGGACATACATGACGCCAGCAGGGATAATAACGCCGGGCGGGGGAGCCGCGCTCATAGTCATGTTAGTTTGTTGTTGAGCAGGTAGTGCTCCTTGAACAGCAATGCTCACTTGGATATTTACATACTGCCCAGGGGGATTTGCCATCTCCACCCCATATTGCCTTCCTGCATATTCATAGGTTACTTGGTAGGTGGTTACGTTTTGAAATACATTTTGGTTGGAGCAAGTGGTTACGTTTTGAACATCCACCTTTGGAGCCTCTAACTGATTGCCAACTACTGCTCCACCCATAACACCCAGCGCAGTTGAACCCCCTTTGCCTCCACCTTTACCTAGTGCGTTCCCAATAATCCCGCCAGCAACCGCTCCAAACAATGCACCTTCCCCAGTCCTTTGTTCTTGGACAGCAACTTGACTGGTACCGCAAACCTGTTGAGGTGTAGCGATTTGTTTGACCAATGGAGTGACTGAGACAACTCTAGCTTGTTCCTGGGACTGTGCCCACAACACAGTGGGTATTAGTAAAGCACAGCAAGTCACATGTCTTAGGAGGGATTTGGTAAGAATCATTTTTTAGGGCGTTCGGATTTAAAAGTAGTTAGTTTCAAAAGTATGGGACTTCTCTGAACCAGCGGAGTATGAATTCCATCCCCAATTGCTGCAATTGTAAAGTTTCTTTATATATCGCCAGTGGCTTGAGTGCATTTGCGTTGAATTTACCAGAGTCTAGGCGGCTGAACTGCAGGGCCTGGGTGCTCTGGAGAGTTCGCGCCATCATGATTCCATGGGAGTTGATC
Organism: uncultured Burkholderiales bacterium; assembly: GCA_903896615.1. Taxonomy (GTDB): domain Bacteria; phylum Pseudomonadota; class Gammaproteobacteria; order Burkholderiales; family Burkholderiaceae_C; genus Limnohabitans. The sequence goes on along the minus strand of CAITYM010000100.1, from coordinate 3,071 downwards.
CATTTTGTGCATTGGATGGGGATGCATCCACTGCCAAGCTATTTGATTGAATGTTTTTTGCTGTTCAGGGGTTAGTATTTTTTGTAACTCCGCTGTCTCATTTGCAAGTACAGCCATTTTGGCAGCGCCCTCAGTCATTTTGTCTGCCATTGCCTTTGCTAGGCTTGCGGCATCTGTCGGGGCTGTTTGAGATGGTTCTTTAACTGCAAAGCCCCAAGGCTGTTGCATTTTAAAAGCCCTAAGTGCCTTAGAAAAACTATCCCATTGTGCTTGTTGTGAGGACTTAATCTCCAATCGGTTGGCCATACTAACAAGAAATTTTTCAAAATGAGCAGCTCGCTCTTGCGCCCAAAGTTCTCTTTGCTCCTTTTGTTCCAACGAAGCGGGGGGGCGCTCCTTCATAGCAAGTGGGCGCTGCATCTGTGCAAAACTGCACAAATGGGTTGCGGTTAAACCAATGCATAAGCATGCTTTCGTAATGAAATAGGCTGAAGTTTTCAAAGTAATCCTCCAAAATGAAGATCACACTCTACCTTGGAAATGTATCGAGAAAGTGTCTGCCGCGTGAAGTGTCTGAAAACAAAGAGTTTTAAAGCCAATCAAACGAAGTGCTTTGGCGGTCAAATATGGCAATATATTGCCACCTCAATCCGGACTCAGTTAATAGGTAATATTAGTTATTTAGGGTTAATAACATTCTGCAGACATGCGCATCTTCTGCGCCGTATTTGGCCAAACCGTATCCTTGTACTTGGTATGAAACGTTCAATTTAAATTTTGTTTCAAGTTTAAGCTGAAGATCTCTAGGTGCAATGAATCTCCTGAAATGAGCCTGGGCTTGCTTGGGGTTGTGCTCATCCTCTTTGGTTCGAAATTCAAGCGCAATGGCGTCCTCGGGATGCTGACAGAGCTTAATAATGAATTCAAAAAGCTCATCCTCTTTTTGCTCTTGAATAGCATGTAGAAAAAATCTAGAGTAGATCAATTTTTTACGTTGCTGCACAGCTTTAAAGAGGCTGTGATTAAGATCCAGGTCGCTGATATCTCCCTGCAAAAAGGTGCTTAATTTCTCACTCGAGGAGGTCAACTGTGACCTGCAAAAATCAATAGCGCTTAAACTCTTATCAATCCCAATGACATCGTGTCCGAGGTATGAAAAAAAGAGTGTATCGCGCCCGTTACCACATCCAATGTCAATGATGAGTGGGTGTTGCTTGTATTCGGTGGCCGTGAAGGCTGCAAATTGAGAGGGAGGGGACTGCGTTTTTTGTTTTTCATAAAATAAATCCCAATAACTTTGTGCCCTACCTTCGTCGGATTGTGAACCACTCGAGATTGAATTCCCGTGCAAGTCCACAAGCGCAGGCTCCCCCAGTTTGATGGACTCTTTGGGACTCAGCTGGTAATCGGTTTTCATAGAAGATCTTCGGTTGGAGTAACTTTGGGCGGCAAAAAAATGGCAATTTAGCGATATACCAGTTACAGCAAATTAAATGCCATGTGGGGCAGGGCTTTTCCCCACTCTAAATGGCCCAGTTACCCCTGGAACATGGCCAACTGACATTTGATTAGGTTCAAACTCCCAATAATGGGATGTCCTGCAAGCCTAAAAAAAAGCGCCTCCAGGATTAACCGGGAGGCGCAATGAAATATAAACTAACTAATGGGGCGGCTTATTTGGCAGCGTTTAAAGCCTTGATAACTTTATCGGTAATGTCTAACCTAGGACTAATGTATACAACTTGCTGGAGTAATACATCGTATTTTTCAGATTCAGCCACTTGTTTGATAACCTTGTTTGCTTTATCAAAAACCAATTTGAACTCGTCATTTTTACGGTTTTTTACATCTTCTTGGAATTCTTGGCGTTTGCGTTGAAGCTCACGATCTTGGTCCATTAATTGGCGTTGCCGAGAGCTTCTTTGTGATTCCGACATCGTCATTGCATCTCTGTCAAATTTCTCAGCGTCCGACTTTAAAGTATTTCCAGCATCTACCAACTCTTTTTCGCGCTTGGAGAACTCTTGTTGGAGTTTGTTTTGAGCAGCAAGAGCCATATTAGACTCGCGAAATACTTTGTCAGTGTTGATATATCCAACTCTGAGTTCTTCTGCGCCAATACTGAACGAAAACAAAGCAATCGTGAGCGAGAAAGCTAGAAACTTATTAATTTGCTTATTCAAAAGAAAGTCCTGGTTTAAAAATGAATTGCTTATTCTATCCTTAACGCACAAATTCATAGTTTGGCTCAACCCAGTCAAAATTTAGAACCATATGTGCTCTGGGCAACAGTAGGGTACGCCAAAACGTTAAGGGTAAAAGGCATTATTTGTTATGCACACTCAACTGTTAACTGAGTGATAAAAAACGCCTAAAATCACCCAAAGATTGACCCGTCCTTGTTACGTTACAGCAAACTGTAAATTGGCTATTAACTCAGCCCAAATGACAACCGCGCTCAACTTTACAAATCAACGCGGGTTAAAAAAATACCCACTGGTCAGGTGGGTATTAAACAGTAAATGGTTGTTTACCGTGGAGATGTCACAGTAATGCAATAAATAGACCAGGTCATATCGATCTGTAAGTTGACAAAATCCTCCTGATTAGAGGAGTTCTGCACTCCTTTGGTGTATTCGCGGCTTGACCTTCTCGTACGAATCTCAACTTTTTTGACAACGCGCACTATAAAGGTGAGGACTTTGGGTAATCCCTGCTTGCTGCAAAAACTGGTTATAAAGGATGTGGACAGATTGTGGTGTTAATTTGAACTGATAAATTCAATTGTTAGACCCGATTTCGGGCTTGTACTGTGTTAATTTCCAGTTTGCAGCGCCTCACGAATTCACCTTAATCCACAGTTCGTTAAGCGGTCCTGTTTTTTGCAGCTTCACCGGTTAATTTTGATTTTGCAGCAAGCAAAAGCAAAAGCAAAAGCAAAAGCAAAAGCAAAAGCAAAAGCAAAAGCAAAAGCAAAAGCAAAAGCAAAAGCACACTCCCTTGATGTTCAACCCATCAGTTGAAGTCAACCAAGAATTTAATTTCTAACAAAATTTTTCTTTACAGTCTCT
>CAITYM010000099.1 GCA_903896615.1 uncultured Burkholderiales bacterium | reverse complement strand
TTCAACCTGCCCATACTTAAAGAAGTAACTTCCTTCCCCATGGTCTACCCCTTTCAATTATTAATTGCTATCTTTGACCCACTATGACTGATATATTTGGAATACCTATTCAAGTCATTTTGGGACAACTTCTTCTGGGACTGGTCAATGGATCTTTTTATGCCATGCTCAGTCTTGGTTTAGCAGTAATTTTTGGGTTATTAGGGGTTGTCAATTTTGCGCACGGGGCCTTTTATATGCTTGGCGCTTACGCCACTTGGGTTTTGTTGGATGTTTTTGATCTGGGGTATTGGTGGGCGCTGGTGCTGTCCCCGTTTGCGGTGGGAATACTTGGTATTATTTTAGAAAGACTTTTCCTTAGGTATTTGTACAAGGTGGATCCACTTTACGGCTTGCTGCTAACGTTTGGTTTATCCTTAATAGCAGAGGGCGTTTTGCGCGAGGCGTTCGGTGCCTCAGGTCAAACTTATCCAGTTCCAGAGTTACTACAAGGAACTTTAGATGTTGGCTTTATGAATTTACCCATCTATAGAGTTTGGGTCATAGTGGCTTCACTAACGATATGTTTTCTAACCTGGTATTTGATTGAGTGCACCCGTTTGGGTTCGACCCTACGTGCAGCAACAGAGAATCCCAAACTTGTTCAAGCATTTGGCATTAACGTTCCTATCATTGTCATGTTTACTTATGCTGCAGGGGTTGGACTCGCAGCGCTAGCCGGCGTCCTATCGGCCCCAGTCATACAAGTGTCACCATTAATGGGTTCGTCCTTGGTAATTGTTGTTTTTGCAGTTGTTGTGATTGGAGGTATGGGCTCCATCATGGGCGCAATTTTGAGCGGCGTGGGCCTAGGGGTTATTGAAGGATTTACTAAAGTTTTGTATCCAGAGGCCTCCAACATTGTCGTCTTCGTGATCATGGCAATTGTGTTGTGCTGGCGTCCTGCAGGTTTATTTGGTAAAGAGTAGACAATGAAAATCTCTCACAACACTACTTTTTATTTGGTCTTGCTTTTATTAGCAATAGTCGCGCCTTGGATTGGTGTCTACCCCATATTTTTGATGACATTATTTTGCTATGCAATATTTGCATGTGCATTTAATTTAATGCTTGGGTATGCTGGGATGCTATCGTTTGGCCATGCAGCCTACTTTGGTGTGTCCTCATATATTACCGCCTGGTTGGTCACATCCAGCGGTTTGTCCACAACAAGTGCCTTGCTTTTCGGTACCTTGGGCTCTACTTTATTGGGACTTGCAATTGGATTAATTGCGATTAGGCGATCCGGAATTTACTTCGCAATGATTACACTTGCCCTGTCGCAGTTGGTTTACTTCGTTTGCCTGCAGTCGCCCTTTACCGGGGGAGAGAACGGCATACAAGGCGTACCTAGGGGTGATTTATTTGGATTGATCTCTCTTAGCGACGATCTTTCAATGTACTACTTTGTTCTTTTTGTATTGGTGGTGGTATATCTCTTTATTGTTCGTATTGTTCACTCACCGTTTGGTCAGGTCTTAAAGGCCATTCGAGAAAACGAGCCGCGTGCCGCTTCCCTGGGCTACTTTTCCGATCATCAAAAATTACTGGTATTTGTGTTGTCAAGTACCTTAGCAGGGCTTGCAGGTTCGCTTAAAACAATTGTGCTCGGGTTTGCAACTCTCTCTGATGTGTTGCAATCAACCTCGGGTGAGGTCATACTTATGACAATGTTAGGTGGAGCAGGGACATTTTTTGGTCCAGTGTTAGGTTCAGCGATCGTAGTTGCTCTTCAAAACTTGCTCTCTGACCGTGTGGGTTCTTGGGTGACAGTTATTATCGGTGCGATCTTCGTGCTTTGTGTAATGGCATTCAGGCGAGGAATCGTCGGTGAATGGTTGGCATTACAAAACAGAAAAAAAAGCACGTAAACTTGGTCTAAAGCACTACCCATTTTGCTCTTTATCGGGTGAGGGATTTGTTACAACGGCAAATCTATTGTTATTTGTGTTCCCTCAACTTGTGGTCTTATTTGAATACTGAGTTGACCATTAAGTAACGCACATGTTTTTTGAGCTATCGGCAAACCCAGGCCTACACCGTGATGCGAGATATCTTTTCCTCTCCAAAATGGAGTTAACATTTTCTCTATATCTTCAGCAACTACCTCTTGGCCGTTGTCCAGAACTTGTAAGAGTATTCGGTGCTTTTGCACGACCGCACTTAACTCAACTCTCTCTCCCCCGTAGTTAAAAGCGTTGTCAATTAGATTTGTTAATATTTCTTTGAGTAAAGTTTCGTTTGTTTTTAATTTAAGATTACCTAGTGTATCCAGGCACTCTTTGACGTGAATTTCCTTTGCACTGCCTTTGAATATCGGATCCCAATGGATTTTCAGCTCACGAATAACTCTTCCTAATTCGAATTCCGTTGTCTCGATGGTATTTACACCTTCTGATCTTGCTAGGGTTAGCAACTGTTTGACTAGTTGGGTAACCCGGGTTGAGGCAGAGCTTAGTTCGCTGAGCACCTCTTGGTTGGGTGGAGCTTTGGGACTGGCTTGTGTTGTCCTAAGTAAATCATCAACCAAAAGCTTAATTCCGGCAAGGGGGGTTCGGAGTTGATGCGCCGCGTCGGATATAAATCTTCTTTCGTGTGCAATAGTATTTTGCAGTCGTTTAAGTAAATCATTGATATGACTGATAAGTCCTTTAAGTTCATCTGGAACTTGGGACAACGGAATTGCCGATAGATCATCGATACCGCGTCTTGAGACCGCGTCATTGATTTCCTTTGCAGGTGCAAGGCCGTATCGAATTCCTGCAAATAGGAGTGGCACTATCAGTACTGCTAATCCTATGGCTGGTAAGAAAATGGCAGCGGCTAGTTCGCGTGAAATCTGATTTCTTTTGGCCTGGGATTCACCCACCACCACCCAAACATATGCTGAGCTACGTTTTTGTTCTAAACGGATTGCTACAACACGCAGATTACCTATTTCATTGTCAGAATCAAAAAATAGCGGTACCCCAGCCTTTTGATAATCCGAACCTGGGGGGAGGGTGAGGAGTGCATTGCCTGCTAGTTTTTTCCCGTCCTGGTTAATCACCATAAACCGAGATGGAGAGAGTGAGTCAAAAATTAAAAAATCTGCGGTATGGGGATCTGCCGCAAAAACAGGACCTGACTCATCCCAGTGAATTTGAGTCGCTAATGCAAGGGCATCGTCTTTCAATATTCGGTCAAATGATATCTGTGCAGAACGACCTGCTAACCAAAATGCAACTAAAGTGGCTGCTAACGCTGAAGCCACCCACAGCCAAATGAAGGTAAGGACAAGGTTTCTTCTTAGGCTTTCTGCTTTGAAGATGTTCACGGGTTAATCTCCAAAGCGTAGCCTGTACCGCGAACCGTAATGATAGATACGCCTGTATTGGCTAATTTACGTCTGAGTTTGAGAATATAGATCTCAACTGCATTAGCCGTAAAGTTAGTATCCCAACTTGACATGGCAGATACGATCCTACTCTTGGGAACTGCTTGACCAGCTGTGCCCATTAGAAGCTCGAGTAATGTGGCCTCTCTTGGGGTTACTGATATGCGCTGATCTTTGTAAAAGAGTTCGCGACTATCGGTATTGAATGTAACGTCACCGCGGCGCAGTACTTGTGTCATAGTACCAGTCCGCCTCCTTACGATTGCACGAATTCTGGCAATCAATTCAGGGGGTTCAAAGGGTTTGGTTAAATAATCATCGCCTCCACTATTTAGACCTAGGATACGGTCTTGCAATTCATCGCGCGCGGTAAGTATAAGCACCGCGTGTTTAAGACCCTTGGCTCGCCAGTCCTTTAAAACTGAAATACCGTCTAGTTTGGGCAGGCTTAGATCTAAGACTGCAATATCGTATGTTTCTGTGAGTGTCGCCGTTAGTGCAAGCTCCCCATTGTCAACGGTATCAACCTGCCAACCTTCAGCCAGCAATGTTCTTTTGAGACCTAGTCTTAGGGCTGAATCATCTTCAACAATCAGTACGCGCATATTCTAAAGTGTTCACAAAAATTGTGTAAGATATTAGGATGAGAATATTTACGATAACACAAAATTCAATCCATGAAAGTAATGAGCTACCAACAATGATGCCCACTTCGGGTTATCTGTGGATGGCATTTGCTAGGCGAGAATTTGAGGTGCTTCAACAGTCCGTTCAGGCAACTTTGGATAAACTGTGCCAAGTACAGATTGTAGATCTGCATCTTACGGATATTTTGAATAATCAATTGCCCTCGCATTTTGACTTCACCTCAGAGTATGATTTACTGGTATTTAGGCGACTTGCTTCTGGGCAAAGTGAGACAGATTTGAGTTCCCCAGGAACAATACTTCACACTCCAAGTCAGCGTTCAGGACCGCCTGTTCTGCGTAAAATTGACACAAGTCCAGTAGCTTTTCTAGTTCTGCCAGGCATATTATTAACTGTACACCCTACCGACTGTTCGGTTCGGGATAGTTTTGCGATAAGGTTGCTGAACTCGATAAATACCGTCAACTCAAGCGCCAATGCGTCAATAAATAGAGTACCCCACAACCCCTCGGATTTAATGCTGCGAATTGTGAGTCAGATGGTTGATGGATATCTGAATTTGCGGCGCGAGCTGACTCGCCAACTTGACCATTGGCAAAGTGAGTTGCTAAACCCCAGAACCCGCTTTAAGAACTGGAATGCTTTGTTGGATGCAAGACTATCGCTTCATCTATTAGATGAAATTAGTGAGGATCAGCGCTCTGCGGTTCAAGACTGGATCGACTCACTTGACGCCACAGCAAAAGAGTCCGAGACAACGCCAAAAGAGTTGGAGCTTTTAAAGCTTAGAAGCAGGGATGTTTTAGAGCACATTGAACGGGTCGTTCATCATGTGAGACGACTCGAGCAGAGTGCAGAAACTGCTGTTCAAATGCATTTCAATGCACAAAGTAACAGAACGAACGACATAATGAGAACGCTGACTGTTTTGACGGCAATATTTTTGCCGCTCAATTTGATTACAGGCTTCTTTGGTATGAACTTTGAAAACTTTCCCTATATCCATTCTGAGAATGGAGTATTTTGGACCATTTTCATTATGGCTTTGATTAGTCTATTTTCCGTATTTTTCTTTTGGAGGAAAAAGTACCTTGGGGATCATTGATCCATTATTGTCCTAGACTCCAAATCTGAGTCGATCTTGCACCACTTCGGCAATACGCTAGCACTGGACCTTTTGCATTCTTTATGACATCAGCAAATTCCTTCACCAACTCTGCTGTGAGTTGTCCGCTCGTAAATGGGATACTGTGAAACTCTAATCCTAACTTTTCCGCTTCTGCCTTCATTGCGATGGAACTTGGTTGATCTGGACCACCTTCGCCGTCTGGACGGTTGCAGATGATGGTTTTGTATCCCAGGGCAACTATGTCAGCTAAATCAGTTGGGTTTATTTGTGCAGCCGTAGCAAAGGAGGGTGAATGCGTTGTTATTTGAGCGCTCATATGGGGTCTTTTTTGGGAGAGGTAAATTATTAGGTTGAAGTGTTTAAAAATTGATCCGAGCCCTGAATCATTTTCCAAAGTTCAGCTTCACTAGGACTTAGAAGGGCAGAGAGCCGTTGCATAGTTTCACCGGGTTCATGCTGCACCAATATACCAAGTTGCCGTATTCTGGATAGTTTTTTAACGAAATGCTCAAGAGCTTGGTCCGTATTGTTTGCGATTTCCAGTAAGGGTTGAGGAACAAGGTCCTCTGTAATTTTGAAATCGTACAGTACTTTATCGATAACTCCTTTTAGCTGTTCAGGAGACAGATTGAGTCGTTTACCTTCGCTGATGACAAAGTCATCTTTAGGGTCAACCGGCAGCCCCATTTTGAGGCGATGATAAAGAGCGATGGCAAGGTTGTTTTTGTCAGCGTGTAACTCATCCGCAAATGAAGAGGCTAGTAATGCAGATGGAATTGCAAAAATGCCGACTCCAATGACGGCCATTAAAATAGTCATGACCCGACCCACTGGCGTTACGGGTGTTAAGTCACCGTAACCCACCGAGCTAAGCGTAATTACGGCCCAGTAAATTGAGCTCGGTATATTTTCATATTTATCGGGTTGACTGTCATGCTCCATTAAGTAGGCAAGGCTTGCGGCTAAGACAACCATCAACATCATTACAAAAAGCGCGGCGGCCAAAATGGGTGTCTCGCGTGTGAATACCCTTTTTAGTACAGCTGTGGAATTATTTTGTTTGGTGATCTTTAGTAGTCTCATGAGTCTAAAAACTCGAAGAAAACGTAAATCAAATAAGTGGTGTAAAAATAATTCCAAGAAGAAGGGCAAAATCGCAAGAAAATCAATAATTGATGAGAATTTCAATGAGTGCTTTACCCGCCCAGAAAACCATTTCTTAAACACTGGGTCTTCAACACAAGAATAGAGCTTTAGGAAGTACTCAATGCTGAATAAACCTACAGCTATGGAGTCAATAATAATAAATTGAGTGCTCAGTACAAAATGAATTGACTCAACGGATTCAAGGATAACTGCAAACACAGAAATAACAACCCACCAGGCGATAACACTCTCAAACATCTCATGGATTGCGCCGCCGAATTCACTAGGGAAAACAAGTGAATACATTTTTTGACGCAGTGTTCTATGGGCGTTGAGTTCCATAAACTCATGGTATGCAGGAATGAGTACTCTAAAGAGTTTCAACATCCTCAGTAATCTAAGGAATCTAAGGACCCTCAGGTCTACGGGTAGGAACGCTTGAAAGTAAAAAGGCGCAACTGCTAAGAAATCAATAACAGCAAAAGGGCTGAATACATAAGCGGTTCTGGCAGACCATTTACTTTTGAACTCTTTATCCTCTGGGGCGAGATATAACCGAGTTAAGTACTCGATTGTGAAGACAATAACTGAGAATACATCAAATGCATGAAATAACTGCTGATGTGGTTCAAAGATCGCTGGTATGCGCTCCACCACTAGTGCAAAAAGGTTGCTGATGATTAAGAAACTTATCCATCCATCAACCTGCTGGTGTTTGTTGTTCTCGACTTCTGGGTCTAGTAGGTAGGTATAGACTTTTTGGCGCACGGTGGTACAGCGTGCTAAGGCATCCGTCAGCAACAGCGAGTTAGACTGAGTAGAGTTCAGCTGACTGGAATGAGAGGCAGTACTCATTGTCAAAGGTAAATTGCAGTAAAAGTTAAAGGGTGTTCGGGCAAAAGGGGCTCTTCAGTTCTTAAATGAAATTTGAGGTACAGGCCGTGGGTGATCAAACCTTCAGATTTTTGGCCAACAGCGTTTATTTTCACATAAGTTTGGGTCAGTATCGCCCTTAAGTTTGCATTTCAATAACCATTGGTCAGTAGGCGGTTTTTTTTACCCGACATATCGAACATGCATCGACGTAATTAGTTCTTTTGTATTCAGATAGTGTTTTTATTTTGCCTTTGAAAACTTTTCAACGTGAAATCATTCAACCCACTACAATGCCTGTGTACTCCGGGGTGTACGCATTGTGCGTGCTGAGATGGATCACCAAACCCGAAAACTTGATCCGGTTCACACCGGCGTAAGGAGAGGGCAACTCACTGGCATTTGTTATGGCGGAACTATTTCAGCATAACAAATGAATGAGATCACCGGAGTCCTTAATATGGATGGAGACTTCGATGAATGCACCTGATAAATTTCAACAATTATTATCTTTAACTCGTGAGCCATTTCCGGCCTCAAAGAAAATTTATCTTGGGGGCAGTAGAAATGATATTTTGGTACCGATCCGTGAGGTTCAACTCACCAATGGAGATCAGGCACACCTGTACGATACTTCTGGCCCCTATACAGACCCAACTGCAAATATTGATGTGAGAGCTGGATTACCTACAGTTCGCACGCCTTGGATTGAAGCTAGAGCGGACACGCAGTCTTATGAAGGGCGTTTGCACCAAGTTTTAGACGACGGAGTCAAAAACGAAGAACGCGACGCGCAGCGCATTGAAGCTTTAAGGGTTGATGCATTAAAGCTGCAACGCAGGCCACTTCGCGCTCGCTCGGGTAGCAATGTGACGCAGATGCATTATGCCAAGCGCGGAATTATTACTCCAGAGATGGAATACGTCGCAATTCGCGAAAACGGCAAACGCGAGTGGATGCAAGATTACCTTAGCAACCCTGAGCGTGAAGCTCGGCTCAAAGGTAATTCAATGGGTGCGCATATTCCTGCAATCATTACTCCTGAGTTTGTCAGAGATGAAGTTGCCAGGGGGCGAGCCATCATCCCAGGCAATATCAATCACCCTGAGATTGAGCCCATGGCAATTGGACGCAATTTCTTGGTCAAGATCAATGCCAATATTGGAAACTCAGCTGTGACTTCCTCCATTGAGGAGGAGGTCGAGAAGCTTGTATGGTCAATTCGCTGGGGTGCGGATACCGTTATGGATCTATCAACGGGTAAGAACATACATACCACTCGCGATTGGATTGTGCGAAACAGCCCCGTCCCAATAGGCACAGTACCTATTTATCAAGCACTTGAGAAGGTTGGCGGCGTAGCAGAGGATCTCACATGGGAGATTTTTAGGGACACGCTAATCGAGCAAGCCGAGCAGGGCGTAGACTATTTCACTATCCATGCTGGGCTTCGCCTGCACATGATCCACCTAACCGCTGGTCGAAGAACGGGTATCGTCTCGCGAGGTGGCTCGATCATGGCTAAATGGTGTATCACGCATCACAAGGAAAGCTTTTTATATACACACTTCGAGGATATTTGCGACATCATGAAGTCCTATGATGTGAGTTTCTCCCTTGGAGACGCCCTGCGTCCAGGCTCAGGGGCGGATGCTAATGATGAAGCGCAGTTTGCCGAGCTCAGAACTCTTGGCGAACTCACCCAAGTTGCATGGAAGCACGATGTTCAAACCATGATCGAAGGTCCTGGACATGTGCCGATGCACATGATCCAGGCAAATATGGATGAACAGTTAAAGCACTGTCATGAGGCTCCTTTTTATACACTGGGGCCCTTAACGATTGACATAGCCCCTGGTTATGACCACATTGCCTCTGCCATTGGAGCGGCTATGATCGGTTGGATGGGTACATCGATGCTTTGTTACGTAACTCCTAAAGAGCATTTAGGTCTACCCGATAGGGAAGACGTTAAACAAGGAATCATTGCCTACAAGATCGCTGCCCATGCAGCAAACGTTGCTAAAGGTCATCCTGGGGTTCGTGCCAGGGATGAAGCCATATCCAAAGCCAGGTTTGAGTTTAGGTGGCATGATCAGTTCAATCTCAGTTTGGACCCAGAGACGGCCAAAGACTTTCACGATGAAACTCTTCCCAAAGACTCGAGCAAGGAAGCTCACTTTTGTTCTATGTGTGGACCTAAGTTTTGCTCTATGAAGATCACACAAGAGGTGCGTGAATATGCGGCCCAAAATGGTCTCAGCGAGGATGAGGCACTTGACCAGGGTATGGCTGTCAAGTCGGTTGAATTTAAGAGCGCTGGTGGTGAGATTTACATCCCCATCAAGAGTGACTTCTCCAAGCCGTAAGCACAAATCGTGTATCTGAGAGGCAAATAACGAGGTCTAACTTATGTGTTTAGAGCGTGTATTTGCCTTTTTTTAGCTATATTTATCATATAACAGCATATTTGGTTGCTATGTGATCCATTTACTGGCATAGTACTGGCTTCGATATTCAAGTCGTGTAGTTGTTGTTCGGTTGACCTGTGCTTAACCCACTCCTGGTGAATGATTTTTGCCAGCCCCTAGTGGACCAAGTTATCTCCCTCTCACCATCCCCGCCCTCTTGAGCTTCGCCCTTAGGGGGGCAGGTCTAAAACTTACTCCCACTTTTTATAAGCAAGCATGAATGCGGTTTGCAATTTGCAAATCATTTACTAGATTTGGTCACTCAGAAAGCTGTTCTGTTGACCCCAAAGGAGTGGGATATGGCTAAAGAAGAGATGTTGGAGATGAATGGTGTGGTGAATGAAGTTTTACCCGACTCCAGATATAGAGTGATGCTTGACAACGGACATGGACTTATTGCTTACACAGCAGGTAAGATGAGAATGCACCATATTCGAATATTAGCTGGGGATAAGGTCACGCTTGAGCTTTCACCCTACGATATGACTAAGGGGCGGATTACCTTTAGACACATAGCGGGTAAAGGCCCCTCTTCTGGGCATGCGCCTAAGCGTAAGACTTATTGATGGCTCACCCTTTGGGTGAGCAGACAAGCTACAAAATTAAGGTTGAGAGCATCGATGTAGATGGGGGCAACTCGCTTGAGATTCGTTCATTACTTGACCGTATGCAGTTCTCAGATGACGAAGGTATCGCACAAGCCTTAGGCATCTCCTCCGCCCAGTGGCCACTGTTTGGACTTGTTTGGCCGTCTGAACAAAAACTCGCCAACTTAATGCAAAACTGGGTATTACCGATAGGCCCAATTTTAGAGATTGGTTGTGGCTTGGCGCTCGCCAGTCTTGTTATTCACAGAAGACTCGGGGACATCACAGCAAGTGACTGTCATCCTCTTACTGAGACATTCCTAAAGCATAACCTTGCTTTAAATCAATTGCCCTCAATGAAATACTCTGTGGGTCATTGGTTTAGGGAGAATCCTCTATTAGGTAAGTTCTCACTCATTATTGGTAGCGATGTTTTGTACGACAGAATGTACCCGTCTAACCTTGCTCAGTTTATCCAACTACACGCCATGCCAAGCGCACAAGTTTTAATCGTTGATCCAAACCGAGGCAACAGCTCAGCGTTCTGTAAGATCATGAAGAACTACGGATTCTCTCTAACACAGTCCATGCTTAAAGGCCCATTATTCGATTACAGCCCTTATAGAGGACGGTTGCTAAATTTTCTTAGGGAAGAGGGCTAGCTGCGAATTATCTTGCCTTAATTAGTGACAAAGGGCTTTCCAGGCTAGTTAAATGCAGCAATGTTAAGTTTATACATTGCATAAGCATTGTTTTCATCAGTGTCTGCTAATACCCAACCCGCAGTTAGCAAACGGGTCATGTACTGTTTGTTATACAAGAAAGACATGATGAGTTGAAAAAATCCAAAGGTAAAGAAAGTCAACACTAAATGGAACATACCGACCGATATCTCACCCCGGTAAACAGGCACAAACCAGCCAAATACCAAATAACTCCATGACCAACCCACATAGCCGTTTTTAACGATTCCCGAGGCGGGGTGTCGAATAAGTACTTTCCTTTGTAGACCAACGAGTGCGAATCCAAAGACAAAGGGCAACAAAATTAGAGTCAGTATGACCCAATTCCAAACTGAAAAATCTTCCATAGCCAATTAGCCTTGTGAATATGTGTGGGTTTTCATTAAGATGCAAGCTACCCACTATAGAGTATAAACGGATGATATTTTAGAAACTTTTCCAACCCCGTATAAGGGTAGTAGGCACTCTTTGTATGTCAAAAATTTCCGCCTCTAGTGCGTTGTCGCGTTTTAGGGTTCTTGATTTGTCTCGAGTTCGCGCCGGCCCAGCTTGCGTTCGTCAGTTGGCGGATTTTGGCGCTGACGTGATTAAAATCGAAAACGTGAATCCAGAGGATTTAGCGGGTCCTAGGGAGAGCTCTGATTTCCAAAATTTGCACAGAAATAAACGTTCGATGACTTTGAACCTAAAGTCAAAGGAGGGGCTGTCCGTTTTTTTGGAGTTGGTTAAAACGGCAGATGTTGTGGTGGAGAACTATAGACCCGATGTTAAGTTTCGACTAGGCATCGATTACGATTGTCTTAAACTGATTAATCCCAAAATCATACTTGTAAGCATTTCGGGTTTCGGCCAAGATGGGCCCTATGAAAATCTTCCCGGCTTTGATCAACTCGCTCAAGGACTCTCAGGCTTAATGTCCGTGACCGGCAATCCAGGGGAGGGCCCAATGAGAGTGGGGGCGGCAGTAGCAGATGTAGCCGCTGGTTTTTTAGCGGCAATGGGCGTATTAACGGCTTTGCTTGAGCGCGAAGTAAGCGGAGAAGGACAATGGGTTCAGTCTAACCTTTTGCAGGCGGGGCTTGCTTTGTTGGACTTCCAAGCTGCTCGCTTCACAATGTCTGGTGAGGTTGCAAAGCAAATGGGTAATGATCATCCCACCTTTATGCCCACCTCTGCATACCAAACCTTAGATGGTTACATCAATATCGCAGTTTCTGGCTTAGGTATGTGGGAGAAATTTTGTGCCTCAATCGATCGACCTGATTTACTGGTGGACGAAGAATTTAAAACGGGTCCGGGGCGATCCAAAGCAAGAGTCCGTCTAAACCTTGAAATTAACAAAACCACGCGCGTAAAAACTACCCAGGAGTGGATGCAAATACTTAATAATCACGGCGTACCGTGTGGTCCTATTTACACGATGGATCAAGTTTTTGCAGATCCACAAGTAAAGCACCTCGGGGCAAGTGCTCCTGTCCAGCACCCAGAACTTGGCGAACTGCATTTACTCAATCAACCGGTAAAGTTGTCTAGAACCCCCTCAAGCCTTAAAACTGCCTCGCCCTTAAGAGGTGCTCATACGCGAGAAGTACTCAGTGAAATAGGACTGTCTGAGCACACGATTGATATGTACTTTGCAAAAGGTGTGGTCTGAGTAATTATGGTTTCAAGTCCAGAAATTTTTTATCACAATCCCATCTCTTTTTAACTCTATCCTAATCAATTCATGTCAAAAGTCATAACGCATAAAAGTGGAGCTATTGCTCAAATTATTCTCTCTAATCCGGAAAAAATGAATGCCATGACGATGGATATGTGGTATGCCATACCAGGAGCTTTGCAGAGTTTTGATGATGACCCAGAGGTTAGGGTGATTGTGATTTCAGGGGACGGGGAAAAAGCATTTATTTCAGGTGCAGATATATCTCAGTTTGATAAATTAAGGGACACAGAGGACGCTCAGACGAAGTACAACGCATGTGTAAGTGCAGCTTACGCTGCCCCCATAATTTGCTCTAAACCGGTGATTGCGAGCATTAGGGGTTACTGCTTTGGGGGCGGTCTAGGGTTTGCAGCTTCCTGCGATGTAAGGATTTGCGCACAAGATGCGCAGTTCAGAATGCCTGCTGCCCGTTTAGGGCTAGGATATGACCCAGTAGGGGTGAAGCGGTTCATGGATATATTGGGTCTGGCCAATACAGCGGATATCTTTTTTTCAGCAAGAAGATTTGATGCTAGTGACGCATTGCAGATGGGATTTGTGAGCCAAGTGCATCCCGTTGCTGAGCTTCAAGCTCAAACTATGGCTTATGCTCAGATGGTCTCTGAGAACGCTCCACTCACGATGGCAGCGGCAAAATATGCAATGCGCCAAGCACTAATGGATGAGTCGCAGAAGAATCTGCTCAAAGCGCGAGAGTTGGTTAAAGCTTGTTATTCAAGCGAAGACTACAGGGAGGGCAGAAAAGCATTTGCAGAAAAAAGAACACCAATATTTAAAGGGCTATAAATATGATGGCCCGCGCTGTTGAGCATCAGTCCTTTTTAAGTAAAAGCACTTCTGTCTTAGTGTTAAGTAGTTGCTTATTTTTTATACAACTCATTGGTGCTGGCACCCCACTTCATGCCCAAACCCAGTCTAGCTACCCTGATAAACCCATCAAACTTGTTGTGGGTTATCCCCCCGGTGGTTCCGCGGACTTTGTGACGCGTTTGACCGCAGATGAACTATCAAAGGAACTCGGTGTTGCAGTTTTGGTTGATAACAAACCAGGTGCAGGTGGCTCGATAGCCGCTGAAGTTGTGTCAAAACTACCATCTGATGGGTATACATTTGCGGTACTTGGCCCAAATGCACTCATTAAAGCACTTTTTCCCAAGCTCGGATTTGACCCTGACAAGGAGCTCGTACCCATAACGAGCCTTGCTGTAGGCTCGATGATTATTTGCGTGAACCCTAAAGCCCCCTTTAAAACACTTAAAGAGTTGATTGAGTTTGCTAAAGCTCATCCTCAACAGCTCTTTAGCGCAGCATCAGGAAACGGATCTACGCCGCACTTGGCTGCTGCTTTGTTTGAGTCTAGTGCTGGTGTAAAGTTCACAACTATCCAGTTCAAAGGAGGAGGTGCAGCAGCTCAGTCGACGATGGCAGGTGACACCCAGCTGATGTTTGCAACCCCTCCCACAGTGATGGGGTTTATAAAGGCCGGCATGCTCAGACCACTTGCGGTGACCACAGCCAAGGCCTCTGCGTCTATTCCTGGAATACCAGGTGCGCTAGAGAGTGGATTGGCCGGGTATGACACCAATTTCTCATTTGGACTTTACGCTCCCAAAGGGACTTCGCCAGAAGTGTTGAAAAAGGTCTTTGAGGGAGTAAGCAAAGGACTGCAGCACAACGGGATTAAGGAACGATTTGCTTTTCAGGGGATGGATGTTGCTACTTCTAAATCTATGGAGGCATTTGACGGTGATCTAAAGGCAGATGCTCCGAATGTTTATAGGGCGGTTAAGGAGTCAGGTGCAAAAGTTGAGTGAGCTTAGACTAGATCGTGCGTGAATTAATCTTTAAATTTAGTGTTTTATAAAATTACTCGGCAACTTATTTCATTGGCTGGAATTAGCCAAACCAGCTGCAAAAATATTTAATAAATACATACAATCAATCATATGACTGA
The DNA here is from genome assembly GCA_903896615.1 of uncultured Burkholderiales bacterium. Lineage (GTDB taxonomy): Bacteria > Pseudomonadota > Gammaproteobacteria > Burkholderiales > Burkholderiaceae_C > Limnohabitans. The sequence goes on along the minus strand of CAITYM010000099.1, from coordinate 44,403 downwards.
TAAAAAAAATATAGATGCTCAAAAAGCATCAACCGGCATGCGCAAAGGGCTGACAAATTACGGCGATACAGGCTTCTCACTATTTCTGCGTAAAGCATTTATTAAAGGGGCTGGTTTTTCTGATAACGCCTTAGATAGAACTGTCGTGGGTATAGCAAATACGGGTAGCTCCTATAACCCCTGTCACGGCAATACACCTCAATTGATTGAGGCTGTCAAGCGAGGAGTACTTCTAGCAGGTGGATTGCCTATTGAGTTTCCAACTATCTCTATAGGGGAGAGTTTTGCGCAACCAACCAGCATGTTTTTACGCAACTTAATGTCCATGGACACGGAGGAGATGATTCGTGCTCAGCCAATGGATTCTGTCGTGCTGATTGGAGGATGTGACAAAACCGTTCCTGCTCAATTGATGGGAGCCGCTTCTGCGGGAATACCTTCGATTCAATTAATAACCGGATCGATGTTGACGGGATCACATAAAAACGAGCGGGTGGGCGCTTGTACAGATTGCCGTAGGTATTGGGGTAAATTTAGGGCTGGTGAAATTGATGAGCAAGAAATTACTGCTGTCAACAACCAACTCGTAGCTAGCGTTGGAACATGCTCGGTTATGGGTACCGCAAGTACGATGGCTTGTATTGCGGAGGCATTAGGCATGACCGTCCCTGGAGGTGCTTCACCTCCAGCCGTAACTGCAGACCGAATCCGCATTGCGGAGGAAACGGGTGCACAAGCAGTCAAGATTGCACAAACCCAACTAACTATCGACCAAATCATCAATGGTGACTCCCTGGAAAATGCGATGAGGGTCCTGCTTGCGATAGGGGGTTCAACAAATGGAATCGTTCACCTTGCCGCCATAGCAGGTCGGGTTGGTTTAGAGATTGACATGCATGCCTTAGACCGAATGGGCCGAGAAACCCCCGTACTTTTGGATCTCAAGCCTTCGGGCTCACATTACATGGAGGATTTTCACCGTGCGGGGGGAATGGCAACTTTGTTAAGAGAGTTAAAACCGCTATTGAAACTGAACGCGCGAACTGTAATGGGGCGCACCTTGGGTGAGCAACTTGAATTAGATGGTGCAGGTTTTACCCAAGAGGTGATACGCGGTATCTCGAACCCCATATATCCTCAGGGCGGTGTTGCTGTGCTTCATGGTAATTTAGCTCCTGGTGGAGCAGTGATCAAGCAATCTGCAGCGAACCCAGCGCTGATGGAGCATGAGGGGCGTGCGGTTGTTTTTGAAAATATGCAGGACATGGCTGCGCGGATAGATAGTGATGATTTAGACGTTTTACCCAGCGATGTTTTGGTGCTTAAGAACATCGGACCTAAAGGGGCCCCTGGTATGCCTGAGGCTGGGTATTTGCCGATCCCCCAAAAGTTAGCCCGTTTGGGAGTAAAGGATATGGTCCGCATCTCTGATGGACGCATGAGTGGTACAGCTTTTGGAACCGTTGTTTTACATGTAACTCCCGAATCTGCCGTCGGTGGTCCATTGGCACATGTTCGCAGTGGCGACAGGATTCGCTTGAGTGTAGAAAACAGGGAGATTAGCTTACTAATTAGTGATGCTGAACTTGCAAAACGCGCAGCCGATAGTCCCGTGAAAGTACCAGTTGCAAATCGAGGCTATAAAAAACTATTCCTAGACACTGTGACACAGGCGGATAAAGGAGTGGATTTTGATTTTCTGCGCGCTGAGCGCATACACGGCAAGACACCCAAATAAAATACTGATCAATTCATTTAATAACAAACTACTAACTAAGGTCATCAAATAATATGTCGTCTACAGCAACTAAATCGGTCGGACTTATCGGACTGGGCGCGATGGGGCGCGGTATGGCTGAGTCATTGAGAAGTGCAGGCCATGATGTTCACGTCTGCGATGTAAGGCATGAGGTAGCCAAATCATTTGCACAAGGCGGAGGTGTTGCTCATGAGACACCCGCACAACTTGCCTCGCACTGCGCTGTCGTGATCAGTGTGGTCGTTAATGCGGATCAAACTGAGCAAGTTTTATTTGGTGATCATGGAGCTGCGAGCGCAATGAAACAGGGCAGTGTCTTTGTTATGTGTTCAACCGTTACTCCCGCATGGTCCGTACAACTAGAGCAAAAACTCTCTGATATGGGTATTTTATACTTAGACGCTCCTATTTCAGGAGGCGCTGCTAAAGCTAAATTAGGTCAAATTACGATGATGACCTCAGGCACCTCACAGGCCTATGCAATGTGCAACGAAGCTTTGAGCGCTATGTCTTCTAAAGTGTACCGATTAGGGGATAAAGCTGGAGCAGGGAGTAAGGTTAAAGTTATTAATCAATTGCTTGCAGGAGTTCACATCGCTGCTGCGGCAGAGGCCATGGCGCTTGGTATTCGAGAAGGCGTTGATCCTGACTCTTTGTATGAGGTCATTACGAACAGTGCTGGAAACAGCTGGATGTTTGAGAACCGGATGCCTCATGTTCTTGCCAGTGATTACACGCCCTTATCTGCAGTGGATATTTTTGTTAAAGATTTAGGGCTTGTACTTGATATGGCGAGAACAACAAAATTTCCACTCCCACTCTCGAGCACTGCACATCAAATGTTCATGCAGGCTTCAACAGCTGGTTTTGCTAAGGAAGATGACAGCGCAGTGATCAAAATATTTCCGGGTATTGAACTCCCGAAACCCAAGAAATAAAAGTCCATTGAATTTGTTTTAAACATAAAAATTTATGAATAAGATTTTGCTAGGTTGTATTGCAGATGATTTCACTGGGGCTACGGACCTTGCCAATAATCTGGTTCGATCAGGGATGCGGGTTATTCAAACTGTGGGTGTGCCAACTGAAGACTTAGAGCATGATGTGGATGCTGTCGTTATTGCTTTAAAGTCGAGGACCATTGACTCCGTCCTTGCAATTGAACAATCTTTAAACGCTTTAGCTTGGTTAAAAAAAGTAGGTGCCCATCAAATCTACTTTAAATACTGTTCTACATTTGACAGCACTACCCAAGGAAATATTGGTCCAGTCACAGATGAACTGATGAAAGCACTGGGCGCCTCTTTTACGGTCGTCACCCCAGCATTCCCGGACAATGGTCGCACAATCTTTAAAGGCCATTTGTTTGTAGGCGACTTACTCTTGTCTGACTCCTCAATGCGCCATCATCCGCTGACCCCGATGAAAGACTCCAATTTAGTAAAACTTATGCAAGCGCAGTTCCCTCGCCGTGTGGGACTGATTGATTACAAAATTGTTGCCAAGGGAAGTCAAGCAATAAAGGTCAAAATTTCAGAATTAATAAATGAGGGTATCAGTGCTGCTGTGGTAGATGCACTAAATAATGAAGATCTCATTCAATTAGGTGAGGCTGTGAAGGACTTATCTCTGGTCACTGCTGGTTCTGGACTTGCAATTGGATTACCTCAAAATTTCAATCTAAAGCCAAGTGTTTCTCAGTCCCGCCTACCTCACTATGCGGGGCAGCGAGCAATCTTATCTGGTAGTTGCTCAGAGATGACTCTAAAGCAAGTCAACCACTTCAAGCGGGAAGGATATGCATGTTACGCGCTAGATCCTTTGACGCTGTCGCAGCGTCCAGATTATTGGCAAGAAGCCGCATTATGGGCAAAACAGCAATTCAAAACGGGGGCAGACCCCATACTCATTTATTCAACTTCCTCACCCGATCAAGTCAGGGAAGTTCAAAAGGAGTTGAGCGTTGAAAAAGCTGGCTCCTTAGTCGAGCAAGCCATGGGCAATTTGGCGATGGCACTCGTAGAGATGGGGGTAGGTCAGTTGTTGGTGGCAGGTGGGGAGACTTCTGGGGTTTGTGTTCAGTCACTTAAAGTAAATCAACTACAAATAGGCCCACAAATCGATCCTGGCGTGCCTTGGTGCTTCACTAAAAGTCCAAGGAACTTGCATCTTGCGCTCAAGTCAGGGAATTTTGGACGCGAAGACTTCTTCACCTATGCTTGGTCAGTCCTTGACGAGCAAAACAGCTAAAAATTTATGAATGAACTTTTTGCCAGACAGGAGATCTGCCGTATAGGTCAAAGCCTATTTAGTCGAGGCTTGGTACATTCAAGTGCAGGTAATATAAGTGTCCGATTGGCTGATGGTTTTTTGATAACACCAACAGACGCAGTCTTGGGTTTCTTAGATCCTGAGCGCATCAGTAAGGTTGATTTGAATGGACAGCACATTAGCGGTGATAAGCCAAGTAAAACCCTGAGCTTGCATCAAGCGATAGTTCGGGCCGCACTTCATAGCCACCCGAGTACCACTTGCGTCATTCATACGCATAGTACGTACTGCGTTGCATTGACCCTCCAATCAATCACTAATGTGCCTACTGATCAAAGTTTACACAGGGAATTGTTGCCCCCTATTACGCCATACTTTGTGATGAAGGTCGGACGCGTGCCGCTCCTTGCCTACCGAAGGCCCGGAGACGAGCAAGTCGTAGGCGAGGTGAAGAGGTTGATTGAATCTTATGCCAAGCAGGGCTCGCCTATCCGGGCTGTGATGCTAAGCGCGTTGGGGCCATTGGTTTGGCACGATACACCGGCCAAAGCAATGGCTGCGCTTGAAGAGTTGGAGGAGTCTGCAAAACTTAGTTTTTTAACAAACAGCAAGCTCACGCAGTTAAGTCAGGAGAATATACAAGAATTAAGAGATGTTTTTAAAGCCGTTTGGTAACGGCTACCCACCCAGGATGACATATTAAATTAATTTTTATCTATTGAAAGTAATCAATGCCAAACTTCGCAGCGAATTTATCTATGATGTATACGGAGGTTCCTTTTTTAGACCGATTTGAATTGGCGGCAAAGGATGGGTTTAAAGCAGTTGAATATTTATTCCCCTACGCTTGGTCAGCTAAGGAGTTGGCTGTTCGACTGAGGTCAAATGGGCTGAAACAAGTCTTGATGAACGCTCCACCAGGAGGTATCACGCCAGAGTCTATTGATCGAGCTTGGAGCGCAGGGCAACGAGGAGTCAGCTCACTGTCCTCGCACAAGAATGAGTTTCGCGAGGGATTTCTTCTTGCCTTGGAATATGCGCAAGCCCTAGATTGCCCGAGAATACACGTTATGGCTGGCCTTATCCCTGAGAGCGAGAGATCTTTACTTAAAAGGGCTACTGAGTTGCCTGTGGGACTTCAAACCAGCAGCGAAGCGGTTCATACAAACTTGCAAATGAGAGCTTGTTATTTGGAAAATTTGATTTGGGCGTGTGAAAAAGCAGGAGAGGCGGGACGGGACGTTTTGATTGAGCCCATTAACACACGCGATATACCCTATTTCTTTTTAAACAAACAAGCCGATGCTCACCAAATTGTGCAAGAACTTGGATGTAACAATTTGAGAGTGCAAATGGATTTGTATCATGCTCAAATTGTTGAGGGTGATATAGCCAGCAAAATCAAAGAATATTTGCCAACGGGGCGGGTGGGACATTTTCAAATTGCGGGTGTACCCAAACGACATGAGCCAGATGCGGGAGAATTAAATTTTCCCTACCTGTTTGATTTGATCGATGAGATAAGTCTGGCATCCCACTGGACGGGCTGGATTGGATGTGAATATAACCCGTTAAACGGTGCTAAACCTGGCGGTACATCAAGTGGACTAACGTGGCTTAGAGCCTATCAACAATCCAAGGGAATAAATCATTTTGGTTCATTAGATTAACCAGTCGAAGAATATACTGTTGGTTATTTAAGTGATTAAGCGTGAATCCTCCTCCTTGAAAGATTTTATGGATACTAAAGTTTCGATGCCCATTGAAGATGACCGCATACCTTACCAAAAACCTCAGCCTTGGGGCATGCGGCCTGATATGGTTGTTAAAGATTTGATGACCGATGATCCTAGAATGTGGGCCGTCATTGCGCCTGGAATAACATCACGCCCCATTCATTTAAACGTAACGGGGGGCTACTATGTCCATCTGCTTCGCGTGACTCGCTCCGGCTTGCTTCAACGCCATCGTCATTCGGGGCAGGTTCACGCCTACGTCATCAGGGGTAAATGGTTGTATTTAGAGCATGACTGGGTGGCGGAGGAGGGAAGTTATGTATTTGAGCCGCCTGGGGAGACGCACACTTTGATTGTTCCAGATGATTGTCAAGATATGGTGACTCTTTTCACAGTTCACGGCTCGCTCATGTATGTTGATCCCCAAGGCAACTCACTCGGATATGATGACGTGTTCTCTAGGATAGAGAAATACAGGGCACATTTTGATCAAGTGGGCTTGGGGGCGGATTATGTTGAGAACTTTATGCGATGAAATCCTCAGTGGTCTTTTGCTGTAAACCTGAGTACATTCACGGTGTTTTATTAAATTTGATGGGTTATTAAATGACAACTGAGATGCAATACATGGATCACGGCGTTGGTGGCGGTCCAGAAGTTTTAGTAAGCGCACGCGGTCCAGTACCCACTGTTAAGTCAGGTGAAGTTCTCGTTAGGGTGATGTATGCAGGTGTCAACCGTCCCGATGTATCCCAACGCTTGGGTAAATATCCACCTCCTGGCGATGCATCCAAAATTATGGGTCTTGAGGTGTCTGGTGAGATAGTCCAGTTGGGCGAAGGGGTCAACACGTTTAAAGTAGGGGATCTGGTTTGTGCGCTTTGTAATGGGGGCGGATATGCAGAGTTTGTGAGCGTTCCCTGTGGACAGGTGCTACCTGTTCCAAAGGGCTTATCGATGATTGAAGCGGCTGCACTGCCGGAGAATTTCTTTACAGTTTGGACCAACGTTTTTCAGCGTGGTCGGCTCACGAAGGGAGAGAGTTTCCTGGTCCACGGTGGTTCATCAGGGATAGGACTCACGGCAATTCAACTTGCAAAGGCTTTTGGTGCAAAAGTATTTTGTACTGTAGGTAGCGAGGATAAGGTTAAAGCCTGTATCAAAGCGGGTGCATCTGTTGCGATCAACTACAAGACGAATGACTTCGTAGATGAGATAGCGCAAGCTACTAATAAGCTGGGGGTTAATTTAATACTGGATATGGTTGGGGGCAGTTACATACAGCGCAATCTAAAATCCTTAGCACTTGACGGGCGCTTAGTGCAAATTGCGTTCCTACAACCCTCCAAGGTTGAGGTTGACTGGCTGCAGTTAATGTCAAAGAGGTTGACCTATTCTGGATCAACACTTCGTCCTCGTACGGCCCAAGATAAGGCTCAAATTGCAAATGATCTAAAAGCACATGTTTGGCCACTGATAGAGTCAAAAGTGGTTGCTCCAGTTATATACAAGGTCTTCGATTTAAAAGATGTATCTAAGGCTCATGTATTAATGGAATCATCGGAGCACATTGGAAAAATTATGCTCAAGGTAGCTGGCTAGTTTAGACTTTGTTTTTGGACTCGTTTTCAAAGATGGAACGTTAAATACGATCTTTTTTTGTGATTAATTTAACGACTTTTAATGCCAAAGCACCAAACACTTTTGATAGTGTGAAGCGGTTTTTTGCAAATAAAGTGTAGCCATAGCGCAGCATGGGTTGAAGAGCTTTGATGCCTAAAAACCATGAAAGCAGTTTTAAATCGACCGTTGCATAAGCTAGTTGGAATGCCTCGACTCCAATCAAAGTCGTACCTTCTTGGGTTACGGCGTGAATGTTAGCAAGTGCAGTCTCACAACTCACCCCAGCTAATGCATCAAGAGCGTGAGGTTGCCTCACATCCTTAAATTCAAGTTTGCCCGCTTTATTTCTAGCGCTTAAGAAAATCATCTCAGCTTTACACAGAGGGCAACTCCCGTCATAAAAAAGAGTTAGGTGTGGGGAGGCACTGTTTGGATTAGGGTTCATTTGGATCGAACCTGAGTCATTTGGGTAAGTCATTTTCGAGTGGGCTAGCTTTTTAGATCCAATAAGCATTTTAGAATCAATCGTTTTAAAATGTATTAAACTGCATTTTTAATACTAAATTCACTTTGTTTTTGTAGGATATGATGAGACTACTACCTTCCAACGCGGACTTTGATAAATACCTGAGTGGTGCTAGTTTGTGGACTTTTCAAGCACTGCCCGACCACCTGGTGCGTCATTTTGTATTTAAAGATTTTGTTGCTGCCTTTGGATTTATGACCAGTATTGCTCTTTTAGCAGAGCAATTGAACCACCATCCTGAGTGGAGTAATGTTTATAACAAAGTAAGTATTAAGTTGAGCACGCATGATGTGGGCGGTATCAGTGAGAAAGACTTTGAGTTAGCATCCCGTATTGACCTTACTTACTTAAATTTTGAAAATGAAAAATAATAATCCAGTGCCCCCTCACGCTCTCCCTATCAAAGATAATATAGATCATCTCTTACAGCGGATTCAAACAGGGCATTTGAATTATTCTGGATTAATAGATGCGTGTTTGGAGGGTGTTAAACATTCGAGCGCAGCGCACGTTTTTACTAAAACCTATGCTGAGTCAGCCCAAGCAGTTGCGCGTGAGACAGATGCGCTAAAAAAGGCCGGCGTTGCTTTGCCCAAACTTGCGGGCTTACCCATTACTATTAAAGATTTATACGATGTAAGCGGGGAGGTGACGCATTCGGGCTCCCTAGTGCGAAGAAAGTCAATGCCCGCGACTGAAGATGCAATGATTGTGAGTCGTATTAGAAATGCTGGCATGGCCATTATTGGCAAAACGAATATGAGTGAGTTCGCATTCTCTGGGGTGGGTATTAATCCGCACCTGGGTACACCCCAAAATCCCTGCGACCCCGTTGATCACCGGGTCCCTGGGGGCTCTAGTTCAGGGGCTGCTGTTAGCGTAGCATTGGGATTAAGTGTTGCTGCAATTGGTTCAGACACCGGTGGCTCGATTCGAATCCCCGCAGCATTGTGCGGACTCGTCGGATTTAAAAGCACCATGGCCAGAGTGCCAACTCAAGGTGCCGTAGAGTTAGCGCGCTCCTTGGATACGGTCTGCGCGATGACGCGCAGTGTGCGTGATTGTTTAAGTATTGACGCTGTCTTGTCGGGGGCCCCCCTAGACGTTAAATCCCGAGATGTTAAGGGCGCGCGTTTTGTGGTGGCTAAAACCTTGATGCAAGATGAGCTCGAGCCATCCGTAGCTAAGGCTTTTGAGAGAACATTACATCTTCTCTCGCAACAAGGCGCCATAATCTCTGAGATTGATTTAAAGGAGTTAAATGAAATAGCGCAGATTAATGCTCCGGGTGGAATATCCCCCATTGAGTCATACTCTGCATGTAAGGACTTTGTGGATCATGAATCAAAGCAGATGGACCACCGGGTTGTTCAGCGAATGCTTATGGGTAAGGGGGTCAGTGCGGCAGATTACCTCAAATTGCTAGATGCTAGAAAAGCTTGGATCGCTCGAATGAAACAAATTTTGGAGCCTTTTGATGCATTAATCAGTCCCACAGTTCCCTTGCAAGCTCCCAAGACACAGGCCTTACTGGATTCGGATGAAGAGTTCTTTAGGGTCAACCGACTGTTACTTAGAAACACCTTTGCCATTAATTTTCTTGACGGATGTGCATTCTCCTTGCCAATGCATAATCCGGATGAGTTGCCAATGGGGTTAATGTTGTCAGCCTGCGCGGGTTTAGATGCACGCCTGTCTGAGGTTGCTTTGGGTGTTGAAACTTCGCTGAATTTTGATCATTAAGAGTCAATCGCGAGGTGCTAGGCGCTAGGCACTAGGCACTAGGCACTTTACCCGGTAATTATGGAGAGCACATCATCAAGTGAATGACCGGTGTGAGAGGGTTTGGGGCCAAGAGTCTCAAACGGCAAGTTTTGACGGTTTACCCAAAAGCTACGAAATCCAAACCAAGTCGCCCCCAATGCATCCCAGGAGTTGCTGGATACAAAGAGTACTTCACGCTTATCAACTGCATAGTTTTGTAAAACCAAACCGTAGCTCTCTGGGGAAGTTTTGAATTGTCTGACTGAGTCCACCGAGATTACTTTGTCAATTAAGGTTGTCATACCAGCACTGCGAACTGCTGTTGCAAGCATTTCTGGACTACCGTTTGAAAGTATTGCAGTTTTATAGCCCCTCTTTTGTAAGTCGTGTAAAACACCTAAGTTCTCGGGGAAGGCTTTGAGCTCTGCGTATTGTTCTAGCAATTCTTTTTGAGCGTGTGAGTTGAGCTCTAGCTTTAGGCGTTGGCAAGAGTAATTTAGGGCCAAGCGGGTGATATCCCAAAAAGATTGATAGTGTCTGCTTCCGTTGGGGTTATGTGGGTCACTCATAGAGATAAGTCTTGAGTATTCAATTTGTTTGTCCCTCCACATGATGGACAGAGCTTGACCGTTTCCGGGAAACAATGTCTCAGCCATTTTGGCGACTGAATAAACGTCAAAGAGTGTGCCGTAGGCATCAAAAACAACAACTTTGAACATAATAAACCTCTAGCGAGCAATAGTTACTGAAGTGACTAAACAAAAGGACTTTCCCAATTATCAGTAAGTCCTCAAAAGAGCCTCTATCATATCAAGCTAACCAAGGGAGCATTAAAAGTGAAAATTACCTACATTTGTCTTCTCATCACAGGCTTAATGCCAATTCTTTGCACTGCAATTGCCAAGTGGGGATTTAAAGATTTTGACAATCACAATCCGCGCTTGTGGTTGTCTGCGCAAAATGGTTTCAGAGCCAGAGCCAACGCGGCTCAGTCCAATTGCTTTGAGGCCTTGCCCTTCTTTGCTATTAGCGTGGGTTGTGCTATAGCAGCACAGGTAAACACTCAATTGTTGCAGGGGTCTTGTATTTTATTTGTTGGACTGCGGTTGTTATATATCGTTTTCTACATCTCAGACAAAGCAACCCTTAGGACATTAATGTGGTGCAGTGCATATTCATGTGTGATATTTAATTTTGTTCAAGCCATTAACGTATTAGCCTGATGCCCCCGTATTTCTAATCTTAAAGTAATAATTTTAAAGAAGGGCCATGCAGCAACCGCAATCCCAAGTGAGGCACATATCGATACATGCCCAACAAGGAGACATGGAGGAGAGCTTAATTACTTGCTAATAATGTGGCAAGCAGCTTTGATGCCTTTGGGTTGTTTCATCTCCTCACACCGTTTAATAGCTCTTCTTTCTCCCTCGGCCAATATTTTGATGAACAAGGAACAAGTAAAAACCATTTTGTCATCATCGCTTAAACTGTCAAACGCAGTTGCACAGCTGCCGACATCGCCTAATTCGGGTTCATTCTTGGAGAATAACTCTTGGAGCGGGGCAGGAATCTCGCGGTATTTAACAATCGGGTATAGCCCACTTGTTTTGGCATTTGCCCCAATCGAGCATAGTCCAAGAATAATCAAAATAAGTGCACTAAATTTTTTATTAAATCGAAACATTTTCATACCTCCTCGGTGTACCAACATTCTGACATATTCTTCGGGGGAATCTTAAAGCGGGACTTGTTTTTTCTCGCCCGTTCTTTGGGAATACCTTACCTTGCCCCCAATACGTTCAACCTCAACTACGGCTTTGCGGTTTTCGTACACATTTCGCTTTAGCCACGAAAGCTCCGCTTCCAACTCTTTTTCACTAGTCAGGGTTCTGTGCCAAGACCTTAGGTCTGCAGACCAACGGTAATTGCGCTGTTTTAGGACCTCCTTGGTCTCAAACGGAGATCCCAGGGCGTAGAGTCGAATTTGGGGCTGATTTAATGACTCAAGTAACTGGAGCAGAGCTGGTTGTTGGCTGTTGGGAAGTGTGCAGCTCAAAAGCTCAAGCAAAGCGCAGCAATCAGCATCCGCTCGATGCGCATCATAAAAAAGTCCTTGTGTGTAGACCAAGTATTCTAATTTTGCAGATCCGAAACCCTCGCTTCTCCAGTCAATGTCCTTTAGGCTGCAAGCCCACATGATATTTTCAAAAATGGGCCAGCGCATCTCAACAAATGCTCTGTCAAAACCGGCGTTATGAGCGATAACAACGCTTACATTTCTTAAGAAATCTGTTACATCTTCATCTGCAATAACGCATCCTTTAACCATTGCGTCCGTTATGTTATGAATGGCTGTAGACTCAGCGGGAATGGGAAAGCCTGGGTCCTCGTACTGGTCAAAGGACTTGAGGACTTTGTAGATGATTCCGGTTTGAGGATCAAACTCAAAGAGAATCATACCAAGCTCAATGACTTTGTCTTTTTGAACATCCATGCCTGTAGTTTCGGTATCTAATATGATCCCCTTACTGAGTTGGCGCTCAGGTGGGTTTGTATGAAATACTTTATGAGGGATCAGTCTCCTTAGTACTTTAAAGTCTGGATGCTCACCCAAGCGTTTTGCCAGTTCCTCTAAGTTATTTTGGTCTTTAAAGTCATTGGTAGACTCTTGATCAGAAAATAAGTTGTTATTCATGTAAAGCTAGCAAAAGTTTTAAAAGGATTTGGACGCTTAAAGATTCAATCTGCAGTTTAGAATTGTCCGAGTGTAGGGGAGGGAGTAAAGTAGATAACAGCTGTTAGGATCACTTTATTGGGCTTAGCTGTTAACTCCTTTAACCCCTGTAACCCATGTAACCATTACTCCTCGAGCCAACTTAGATTATTTTTAATTTGTCATGAACAGGGAAGCTAGTTTGAAAAAAAATGTTCAATTGAAATTTGTTTTCCTAAGGCTCAATCGCCTAAGTTTTTACTGTCTGATCGGTATTCTAAGCCTAGTTGCTGATCTTAAATGTGGCTTTGCTCTAGATCTAGGTTGGGATTCGGGAGCCGGTTCAAGCGGAGCAAACTCAGCAAGTGTGGGATCTAAGTCTGATTGCCCACAATTTTTTGTGCAAGGTGCTGCGCCGCGTATTTTGAATGCAAAACTTGCCCCAAACATTCGACTCCTTTGCTTTGCCAGTTATGCAGTGGGATATTCTCCTGTCTCTCGAACCCCGCTATGGTCTGCCGAGCATCTAAGCCGTGAGTCTTTGTACCAGGCAAAAGGACTAAAGCGAAATAATGCATTCCATGAGGAGGAACGATTACCTATCTCTGAGCGTTCATTGTTAAGTGACTATGCTCGTTCAGGTTTTGATAGAGGGCATATGAGCCCCTCAGCTGATCAACCCTCTGAGCAAGCGCAGCTAGATAGTTTTTCTCTAGCAAATATGGTTCCTCAAAACCCTAACAACAATAGACATTTGTGGGAAGGAATTGAGAGTGCTACGCGCACACTGGCTAAATCTTCGGGAGATTTGTACATTATTACGGGGCCACTCTTTATTGGATCCTCTGTATTGCAACTGCACGGACGAGTCATGGTACCCACTCATTTATTCAAAATTATCTATGACCCTTCAAAAGGCGCTGTTTCTGCTTATTTGGTTTTAAATAAAGAAACCGATGAGTACTCTGTCATCAGCCTGGAGGAGTTGACTAGGACGGCGGGTATCGATTTTATGCCCGCTTTGAATGAGACTCAAAAAAATTCAAAAATCGTTTTACCCACTCCAACCCCTCATACGCCAAGAGACACGGATACCAGAGCTGGGTCTGAAAACAGATCAGAGGGGGATAGGGGTCGGCGAGACCATAGTTTGAGTGAATCCCCCTCGCAAAGTAGTTCTGAATTTAGGCAAGTAGAGCACCTACTTAAAGAGATATCGCATATGATTAATTGATGGAGCTTCCAACAAGTGTCTAATTCCCAATCAAATACAAGAGGTAACCCATTCATTCCGTTTGGCAATGAATCCCAGGTGATGCAATGGGACTCATTGCAGATAGAAAATCGCCTTGACCGAGTCTCCGTATCCGGTGATATTGACCTGACAAAGGATCAAGTCGGGCTAGATAAGGCCCTAGCTTTGAGGGAATTGCTGAACAGTGTTGTTGAGACACTTCAACGCTCGGAGTTGCCAAAGGAGCTTAAATTGGCGGCTACAGCCCGTATAAAAAATCCTTTTAATTGATTATTTGAATTAAATAGTACTAATAAATGGATTTATCTGTTAATTCCATAAAGGAGATGCGTAAGTTGATTTACCTATTAGGAATTAGTCTCTAGTCTCTAAAGGCAGTGCTTTTGGCCCTGTGCGCCTGTGATTTTCAGGGGTTTTCCCTATACTTATGTTCATGCTAAGGAATGGGACTGTAGATTCCAAACTTTGCCCAAGGTTAGGACACTTTTTTAACTTTTTAATTATTAACTTAACGGAGCAATTCAAATGACAATGACCCCAGAACAAATCGTTGCAGCCAACAAAGCAAATATCGAAACCTTAGTTGGACTGACAAACAAGGCAGTGGCCGGAGTAGAGCAATTAATAGAACTTAACTTGGCTGCAACAAAGGCTGCTATGCATGATACACATCACCATACAAATGCCGCTCTAAGTGCTAAGGACAGTCAAGAACTGCTTGCCTTGCAAGCAAGTATCTTCCAACCCTTCGCAGAAAAAGTAGCTAACTACAACCGTCACTTATATGACATCGCATCTGGCTCCAGTGCTGAGTTCAGCCATTTGGTTGAAAGCAAAATCTCCGAAGCACAGGAATCTTTTCACAGCTTGTTTGACAACATGGCGAAGAATGCTCCCGCTGGATCTGAGGCAGCAGTTAATGCATTCAAAACAGCGATAGCTAGCGGCAACCAAGCACTTGAGCAAGTTCAAAAGGCTGTAAAACAAGCCTCTGATTTGGCTGAAACTAACTTCAAATCTATGGCTAATACAGCCATGAACGCTGCTCATACAGCCTCTTCAACTCCCGCAACAAAGAGCACCAAAAAGCGTTCTTCCTAACTTAACCTCCACAAGGTTTGGGGGGGGTTATATCCCTCACCCTACAAGACACCCTATGCCCGTTTATTCGGGCATTTTCTATGGTGGAGCTTTAAAGCAAATTAATAGAGAAATTCAAGTGAAAGTAAGGCTTGAACTGAAGGGGGGATGAACGAAGAACCCGAAGTCTTTGTAATTCAGATCTCATCTAAAATCACAACACTTTTCATACTGGATTTCATGTGGAACAAGTTGATGCTGTGGTAATCGGGGCTGGAGTCGTGGGCTTAGCCGTTGCAAGAGGCATTGCTATAGAGTTGAGCAAAAACACTGACTCCCCCTCGGTCTATGTTTTAGAACAAGCTGACAGTATTGGCACTCAGACAAGTTCGCGCAATAGCGAAGTCATTCATGCCGGAATTTATTATCCACAAAATTCCCTCAAGGCTAGGTTGTGCGTGGCTGGCAAGGAACTCTTGTACGATTATCTGCAGGAGCGCCATATTCCCCATCAGCGATTGGGAAAATTGATTGTCGCCGTTAACTCTGAACAAGACAAAATGCTGGCGGGTATTAAGGAGCGGGCACAAACCAACGGCGTGATGGATCTGGTTTATTTAACCAAGGAGCAGGCGCAGGCGCTAGAGCCAGAGCTCATGTGTACTTCAGCTCTGTTATCGCCCAGCACCGGTATACTGGATACGCACAGCTATATGATCAGTTTGCAAGGAGATATTGAGAATGCGGGGGGTACAGTCGTATTCCAAACTGAAGTAACTTCTGCAGTGTGTTCATCCACAAATATTTCACTTCGCACCCAAAGCGGGGACACAATCGATGCTAAGCGAGTGGTGAATTGCTCGGGTTTAAATGCACCTGTTTTAGCGAAATCCTTTGAAGGCGCTCAATCGACCTTGATACCTGGGGCCTATTATTGCAAGGGCAATTATTTTTTATTACAAGGAAAATCCCCTTTCAAGCGCCTTATATATCCTGTTCCAGAGGCTGCCGGCTTAGGCGTTCACTTGACTTTGGATTTAGGAGGACAAGTTAAATTCGGCCCTGATGTTCAGTGGGTTGATGATCCCAATGACTTAACTGTAGATCCAGGTAGGGGGGAATTGTTTTACGAAGCTGTACGAACTTACTGGCCAAGCTTGCCCGATCGGGCATTGATTCCTGGGTACGCGGGTATTCGACCCAAAATAAATGCACAAGACGAAAAGACTGAAGATTTTAAAATCTTAGGCGAAAGTGAGCACCAAATCCCTGGACTCATTCACTTGCTTGGAATCGAATCTCCTGGAATTACAAGCTCTCTGGCTATTGCAAACGAAGTAGTGCAAAGATTGTTTTATTGATTTTTGACTGTTGACGATCTGTTTATCGCTCTGAGCTTATTGGCAATTTCGCTTACCAAGCTAGGTCCGCGGTAAATCAGCCCGGTATAAATTTGCACCAAGTCAGCTCCTGCGGCTATTTTTTCTTCCGCGTCGCGTCCTGAGCAAATTCCACCCACACCGATAATTGCAAAATCAGGTCCTAGTCGTTCGCGCATAGCTTTGATGACTTGGTTACTTAAATCCAGTACTGGGCCCCCAGACAGCCCTCCCGTTTCATTCGCATTATCAAGCCCCTGTACGACTTGCCTTGAAAGAGTTGTGTTTGTGGCAATTAAGCCCCAAGACTGAGCGTGATTGTCTTCTCCTTCTGTCCTAACATAATCTCTTATCTTAATTAGCGTATTGGCAATGACCTCAATTTGAGCGTCGTCCAAATCAGGTGCTATTTTTAGGAAAAGCGGAACGTGTTTGCAATGAGTATTTTGTAATATTCTGCGCTCATGCTCTAGTGCCATCAAAAGGCTCTCTAAAGCTTCATCGTTTTGTAGTGAACGCAAATTTTTAGTGTTCGGGCTTGAAATATTAACAGTGACGTAATCTGCGTAAGCATAGACAGCTCGCAGGCAAAGCAAGTAGTCTTTAGCTGCATCTTCGATGGGGGTAGAGGCATTTTTCCCAATATTCAATCCCAGGAGCATACGGCTGTGAGACTCGTTGGGCGCTGAGTTTTTAGTAATTGAATCGGTACTTTGGTCTCTAAATCTTGCAACTTTTACATTATCAATGAAGGTTTGTGTCCCCAAGTTATTAAATCCAAGTCGGTTGATAAGTGCTGATTTTTCGGGGATTCGAAACATTCTGGGCTTAGGATTGCCGCCTTGGGCCAACGGTGTAACGGTCCCGACTTCTACAAACCCAAATCCCATGGCATTAAAAGCATCGATACAGGCCGCATTTTTATCCAAACCAGCAGCTAATCCAACCCTATTGGGAAACCTCAGCCCGACTAACTCAACAGGATCAAAGAGGAACGGTTGACTGTAGAGTCGGGATAATAAGGTATTTTGGGTAATTCTTAAAAACCTCAATGTCAGGTCATGTGCCAGCTCAGGATCGAGGCGAAAAAGGACAGGTCGCAGAATGCGAGAATAGAAAAAATTCTGGATTGAAGTGGAGATCATTGGATAATAGGGGAATTGAGAATTAGCTTAATTCTCTCAGATGTTTTAAAACCCATAGTTTAATCATGTCACATCATCGACCAACACCCCTTCACAGCTCAAATCATGCTGGTACTCCAGCACTTACACAAGAGGAACTAAAAGCCCTAGTAGGGCAGGAGGCCCTGAGGTACGTGAAGCCCGGGGATATTATTGGCGTCGGCACCGGCTCAACTGTTAATCATTTCATCAACGCACTGGGAGCAAATGAAATACTTTGCAAAAGCCTAAAAGGTGCAGTCTCTAGCTCAGAGGCAACCACGGTTTTGCTGCACAAAATTGGAATACCCGTTTTGGAGGCTTCACAGGTTGATCGCCTCAGTGTTTATATAGACGGTGCAGATGAAATTGATCATGCTGGCAATATGATCAAAGGAGGGGGCGCAGCACTCACTCGAGAGAAGATTGTCGCCTCCTTGGCTGATACTTTCATCTGTATTGCGGACGAGTCTAAATTGGTGCAGACACTGGGCCGATTCCCTTTGCCAGTTGAAATCATACCAATGGCTTGTGCACAGTTGATTCGTAGGTTTAAGCAGATAGGTGGACAAGCAAAGTTGAGGCTTAAAGGGGAACAACCCCTTGTAACGGATAACGCACAACACATCTTAGATGTGACGAGTCTTCAGATTAAAGAACCTCAAGCTTTCGAGAGCTTAATCAGTCAATGGGCCGGTGTTGTAACAGTAGGTGTGTTTGCACACCAAAAGGCGACTTTGTGTTTGTTAGCCACCTCGACAGGCGTCAAAACCTTGGAATTTAAGTCCTTGGGTACCTAGCATGTGACTGCGTACAAACGGAATCTTTAAACAGTATAAAACTGTCTTAATGGCTGATTCGCCCATTATCGGGCGCCAATAAACTAGCTCAAAGCAGTATGTGCTTCAAGCATGCCTTGATGGCGCATTAGTGCATCTATTTCCGGCTTTCGACCCCTAAAGGCCTTGAATGATTCAATGGCGGGACGTGAGCTACCGACTTCTAAAATGTTAACTCTATATTTTCTTCCCGTATCTACATTTGGTTCTCCGTTACTAAGTGCTGTTTCCTCAAATGCTGCGTAAACATCGGCACTCAAAACTTCCGCCCATTTATAGCTGTAGTAGCCAGCTGCATAACCGCCTGCAAAGATATGGCTAAAGCTGTGGGGTGTTCTACTCCATTCGGGTACATCAAGCACTGCGATTTCTGATCTAAGATCATTTAATACTTTCATAAAAGAACTTGAATCTTTTGAGTTCATCTCCGAGTCTGAGTTGCCATGCAGTTTCATATCAAAAAGGGAGAACTCAACTTGACGCAGTGTTTGCATACCGCTTTGAAAATTCTTAGCTGCGATCATTTTTTCAAAAAGAGATAGAGGTAGTTTTTCACCTGTTTCAATGTGTTCAGTTAAGTCTTGAAGCACGCTCCATTCCCAGCAAAAGTTCTCCATAAATTGACTTGGTAATTCGACCGCGTCCCACTCAACACCAGAGATGCCTGAGACATCTCTTTCATCAATCTGAGTGAGGAGGTGGTGAAGGCCGTGACCAAACTCATGGAACAACGTGATCACATCATCATGGGTCAGCAGCGGCGGGGCGCCATTAACTCCTTGCGCGAAATTACAAACTAAATGCGCAATGGGTGTTTGCAGTTGCTTGTTATCCGGTCTTAGCCAGCGCGCTCGGACGTCGTCCATCCAGGCCCCGCCTCTTTTTCCTGTGCGTGCGCTTGGATCTAAATAAAATTGACCCACCAGTGTGCCCGCGCGCTCTATTTTGTAGAACTCAACACCGTCGTGCCAGACGGGTGCTTTGTCCTTCGCAATTTTGACTTCAAAGAGTTTTTCAACAATCTTAAAGAGCCCACTTAGTACCTTTGGAGCAGGAAAGTAGGCTTTGAGTTCTTGGTCGCTGAAGGAGTAGCGCTCTTCTTTTAGTTTCTCAGATATATAAGTCCAGTCCCAAGAACTTGGATTTTCAAGGTGAAGCACTTCCTTTGCAAAACTCTTTAATTCTTGCACGTCCCGCAGCGCATACGGCCTCGCACGCTTAGCAAGGTCATACAAGAAATCAATCACTTGAGCCGGCGTATCTGCCATCTTGGTAGCTAGGGAGAGTTCAGCGTAATTGTTGAAGCCAAGTAATTTAGCCTCCTCCAATCGCAGTTGAAGGGTTTCAATGATGATGGACGTGTTGTCATATTTCTGTCCAGCCGCATCGCTTTGATCAGAAGCGCGTGTAACAAAAGCTTTGTAGATACGTTCACGCAGTGATCGTGATACCGCGTACTGCATGACAGGGAAATAGCAAGGCATCTTGAGAGAAAGTAGATAGCCAGTTAAACCTTTATCTTCAGCCGCTTTTGATGCACTGAATTTAACGTCATCTGGAACGCCTTGCATTTCATCTTGATTGGCCAAGTAAGACCAACTGTCAGTAGCATCTAAAACGTTTTCACTAAACTTTTGGGAGAGTTCAGAGAGGCGGGATTGGATCTGGGCAAATCGTTCCTTTTCTGCGCCTTTAAGCTCCGCGCCAGAAAGTTTAAATCCCTTGAGTGCTTTACTGTGAGCTTGTGCCTGCACTGGGTTCAGGGAGCTTGGATCTATTGCTTTGTATTTTTTGTACAAAGCTTCATTGCTTCCCATTTCTGTCCAGAAATCAGTTATTTTAGGAAGTGCTTCGTTGTATGCTGCTCTTAGTTCTGGACTATCTGCAACACTATTTAGGTGGCTAACTGCTCCCCAAGCCCTACCCAATCTTTCCGTGCTCACGTCCAGTACTTCCGCAATGCGGCTCCAATTAGCGGGATAGGCATCTTGAGTGACTTGTTCTAGCGCTGACTGGGCTTGACTTATGAGTGTGTCAATGCTTGGTCCAACCTGATTTGGGGTGATTTGGTCAAAAAGAGGTAAGTCATCAAAATTTAATAAAGCAGTTTGGGTCATAACAAAAAAAGTATGAGAGGGTTAACTCAAAATAATAGGAATCTAAATGCCGTATTGGCAGTTAAAACTTAGTTTGCTGGGTGGGTCTTTTGTGCTGCATCCAGTGTATTTTGTAAAAGCATGGTGATAGTCATCGGGCCCACTCCGCCGGGCACCGGAGTGATGAAAGATGCGACTGAGCTGACTCCTTCAAAGTCCACGTCGCCACAAAGCTTGCCGTTATCATCTCTATTCATGCCGACATCTATAACCACAGCGCCTGGTTTGACCATGTCACGTGTTAATACCTTGCGCTTGCCTACTGCGACCACAATAACATCAGCTTGTAAAGTGATCGCTTTCAAATCAACCGTTGCACTGTGACAGATGGTTACGGTTGCATTTTTTTCAAGTAGCATAAGTGCCATTGGTTTACCAACAATGTGCGAGCGTCCCATTACAACGGCATGCTTACCCTTTAGGTCGTAATTGATACTCTCTAACATCTTCATGCATCCAAAAGGTGTGCATGGCCAAAATCCAGGCAAACCTTTTACGAGTGCGCCGGCGCTAGAAATATGAAATCCGTCTACATCTTTGTCAGGTGCAATCGATTCAATCACACGACTTGAATCGATATGACCGGGTAATGGTAGTTGTACTAATATGCCGTGTATCTTTGGATTTTTATTAAGCTTCTCAATGTGTGTCAGTAACTCAGATTCACTTATGGTTGCAGGAATAGATTCAAGTATTGAATAAAAACCGACTTCTTCACAAGCCTTAACTTTGTTGCGCACATAAACCTGACTTGCCGGATTCTCCCCAACCAAAATCACTGCCAAACCAGGGGTGATGCCTTGTTTGCTCAATTGTTTTACGCGTTGAGTTACGCTTGCCCGAATAGACTTGGAGAGTTCGGTACCATTAATTAGTTGTGCGCTCATATGTGACTGAGGAGTAGTAAGTTATGGAGTTGCTGAATAAAAAAGGCTCCAACTAAGGTTTGCATGAAGCAAAGAAAGTTGAAGCCAATGTGAATAAATGCTAATCTAGTAGGCTACGAAGCAAAGATGATTGATCCGGATTTAGTCTTTAGGCTCTTTATCCCTTTGCACGACATTGTCTTTAAGCAGGTTTCGCTGCGGTTTGTCCAAGTGCGATTTTTAAGAGGTCAGCAACTGTGTTGGCATTAAGTTTTTCCATAATGTTGGCTCGGTGTGCCTCAACTGTTTTGATGCTGATGCCTAAATCGTCAGCAATTTGTTTATTTAAGCGCCCAGCCACGATGCGTTCAAGCACTTGTGATTCCCGGGTGGTTAGTTTGGAGATCAAAGCGTGTCTGGAGGCGGCTTGAAGGCTCTCAGCAAAGGATTCTTTGGCAGCTGCCAGCATACGTTCTACAACGCTAACCAGTTGCTCTTCATCAAATGGTTTTTGGATGAAATCCATGGCTCCTTTTTTCATCGTATCGACAGCCATGGGCACGTCCCCGTGGCCTGTAATGAAGACAATAGGGAGGGGTGAGTTTCTCTCGATTAAGCGGTCTTGGAGTTCCAATCCCGTCATGCCCGCCATTCGAATATCTACTAGTACACAAGCTACTTCCTTGGGATCGTAACGACCAAGAAATGTCTCTCCAGAGTCGAAACAACGAACTCGGTAGTCCTTTCCCTCAAGGAGCCACTGGAGTGAATCTCGTACTGCTTCATCATCATCAACAACGTAAACTGTCCCTTTTTTGGGTATCAAACTCATGAGTAACTCCGTGAATCAATAGAAATATTTTTATTTGTTGTCATTTTAGTGCCCAATACGGGGAGCCAAAATGAAAAACAGCATCCTACTAGCAGGTCTTCATTGTATAGGTTCTCAGCCTTCATTCGCCCTTGGTGGGACTCAACGATACTTCGGCACAAATTGAGCCCAATTCCAAGCCCTTCAGTTTTCGTTGAAAAGAAGGCTTCAAATAAATGCGCTAAGACCTGAGGGGCAAGTCCTCCGCCTGTATCTCGTACTGCAAATTCAACCGCTTTTTGACCCTCAATTTCAACTAAATTTACATTTAGCTCAACTTGCCTTTGTGAATTGTCACGCTCTGCATGATCGATTGATTCAGCTGCATTTTTGAGTAAATTGATCAAAACTTGCTGTATCAATATGCGGTCTAAATTTAGGAGCGGTAGTTTTGGACCGAAATAATGTGTAAACCGAACCCTGCGTCGCTTTAATTCAATTTCCGCCAGCTCTATTGCCTCCATCGTTGTCGTTACAACATCTGATAGTACCTGGTTGGGCTCACTTCGTTTTACAAAGTTTCTAATTCGTTGAATAATTTGACCTGCTCTTTGCGCTTGCTTTGCTGTTTTATCAAGCGCAATTAATAATTCGGACTCCTCGATTTTGTGATCAGTTATCCGGCTCATCATACCTTTGCAATAATTAGTAATTGCTGTTAATGGTTGATTAAGCTCATGAGCAACGCTTGAAGCCATCTCTCCCATTGTGATGAGTCTGCTAGAGGCTTGTGCGCGTTCTTCTTGCATTTTTGCTTGCTCTTGTGCTTGCCTCCTGGCGGTTATGTCTGTTGCAATAACCATTTGCGCCAACCTACCATCTACCCAGTTGAGATATCGAGCTCTAACCTCTAACCACTTCTTGAGTGCGGGTACAAATATTTCAGCATGCTCTGAGGATGCATCTGCCAGGCCTTCTGATGGGAATCCTGCAAGATTATCCACTTCATCACCACCCTTGTCGGGTTGGCTATTTGGCATGCCTGCCTTATGAACAAGAGACAGATGCCCCTCACTTTCGTTATTGAACCAAAGTCGATAAAGCTTATTTGTAAATAAAAGTTCAGCGCTACCTAGTGGAGTAACTGATACGGAGGCATCAAGTGCTTCTAATACAGTTGTGAAACGTTCATGCGACGCCGAGAGCTGGTCTCTAATCCTATTGGGCTCGGTGATGTCGGTCATCGATGTCATCCACCCGGTCTGAACGCCGTAAGCATCTACTAGGGGAGATACATACAGCCTGGCATCAAAAATACGCCCTGACTTGTGTTGAACCTTAACTTGATATCCACCCGAAGGAGTTAAGCCCTGTAACTCGTTATGAATCAATACAGAAAGCGAGGAGACGTATTCTTTGGGCCAATAAGGAAAGGGAGGGGTTCCACCAACCAACTCACTTTCGCTCCAACCTGTCATTTGACAAAAGGCTGCATTAACGTAGGTAATTTTTCCATTTAAATCCATTGCACGCATCCCAGTGAGCATGGAATTTTCCATCGCACGGCGAAAATTTGTCTCAGCCATCAACGCTTCTTGCGCTCTTAGTCTACGCTGGGTATGTCTCCAAGTGCCAATCAACATCCAAGCGGTTAGTAGGCTCAGGGCCGCAACTAATCTAATTAAGCCGTTACCAATGAGACCTTGGGAGGTTCTATAACTACTTGCCTTAATGTATAAGCTATTACCAAAGGGGGTCAAGGGTACGGTTGTCTCATACGCCGCAGATGACCAGGGCATTTGCGGCAGTATTGACTTTTGTTTTGAAGCCTCGTGACCTGCAATGAATTTGCCATCGGCTTGAACGATAGAGATTGCATTGCGAGCACTGACCTCGGGTGGAACGCTGTAGCGGAGCAATCCTTCGATGTCAAACTCAGTCATCAATACACCGGTAAATTCCCCCCTGACATAAATTGGGGTGTAGAGCTGGATCACTTCATTTTTATTTACGCTATTGAGTTGCCCTTTCTGTAGATTTATATTTTCCTGACTGCTAAAAGGTTCAGAGTAAACCGATTGGCGAATTTCCTTGGCTAAGTTAAAGGTGGAAACAGATATTGAGTTTTTAAGCTTGTCTCCCGCTTTTAACTGCAAGTACCCGTCAATATTTAAAGAGGTTGAACTTATTTTTACTTTTAAGTCCGTTGAAATCCACGCCATAGAGGTAATTTCTGGGAAATTTTTAATGACGTTATTACTCAGGCTTGCTAATTCCTCTGGCCCAATATCGCCTTTGTACAACTCATTCGCTAATTGCATTGATTGCTCTTGGCGCTCTAATACCCTTAACCGAATTCGTTGTTGTGTGTATTCAACATCGCTCCTAACGCCTTCTTGCTCGCGTTGCATTTCCTCATACCTAAGGAAAGTGAAAGCTGCAAATATCGCAGCCAAAAATAAGATTACAGCCGTCAGTGGAGCAAATAAAGCATATCTATCTTGTCGTCTTGGGCTTTGGCTACGCCACCATATCAGCCATCTGGTTGATATTTTTTTAAAGATAGAGTTTTGGGTTGTGCGTTCAAACATTAATTGCAGAGTTTAATTTAATTCCATAGACAACGTTTGTGATTGTTAAATAGGGTGAAACTCTTAATTCATTGTAAGAAGTAGTGGCTGATCTATGGTGAAAATTTCATAATACAAAAACCACTCGCATAATTTGAAATTTAGATAAAAATATGAGAAAATAAAATTAAGGTACTTTAAAACAATGCTTAAATACTAAAAATAAAAGTGAGGAGACAAAATGTCAGAGCAACTTCATACACCGAACGGATTAACTGCGCAAGATCTTGATAGCTTGGAGACCAAGGAGTGGAAGGACGCGCTCTCCGCTGTTATTCAAGCTCAAGGCACCGAGCGAGCGCATTTCTTATTGGAGCAACTACTGGCTCATGCTAGAGAAAATAGCATTGATATGCCATTCTCTGGCAACACGGCTTACCTTAACACCATTGCTGCAGATGAGGAGGAGAGGTGCCCTGGCAACATAGAGATCGAAGAGCGACTGCGTGCTTACATGCGTTGGAACGCAATGGCAATGGTTGTGAAGGCGAATCGCCATCATCCCGTTGATGGCGGTGATCTTGGTGGTCATATAGGCTCATTTGCATCTTTGGCTCATATGTTTGGTGCAGGCTTTAACCATTTTTGGCATGCTGAAAATGAAAATCACGGTGGCGATTTAGTCTATATTCAAGGCCACGTTTCCCCTGGAGTTTATGCAAGAGCATTTTTGGAAGGGCGCCTAACTGAGGAGCAACTGCTTAATTTTAGACAAGAGGTTGACGGCAAAGGGTTGTCAAGTTATCCCCATCCCAAGTTGATGCCCGAGTTTTGGCAGTTTCCAACCGTATCAATGGGTTTGGGTCCTTTGATGGCCATATACCAAGCCCGTTTTCTTAAGTACTTGCATGCTAGAGGCATCGCAAACACCGCTAATAGAAAAGTTTGGGTATTTTGTGGTGATGGTGAGATGGATGAGGTGGAGTCCCTTGGAGCAATCGGACTGGCTGCACGTGAAAAATTAGACAACCTGATCTTTGTAATCAACTGCAACTTGCAACGCCTGGATGGCCCGGTTCGTGGAAACGGCAAAATCATCCAAGAATTAGAAGGCGAATTTAGAGGCGCGGGTTGGAACGTAATTAAACTAATTTGGGGTAGTGATTGGGATCAATTACTTGCCAAAGATAAGAACGGTTCATTACATAAAATCATGATGGACACCTTGGACGGGGACTACCAAGCTTTCAAAGCTAATGACGGTGCCTATGTTCGCCAACATTTCTTTGGTCGAGATCCTGAGACCCTAGAGATGGTCTCCAAAATGTCAGATCAGGAAATATGGAATTTGCGCAGAGGAGGTCACGATCCCCAAAAGGTCTACGCTGCATATGCGAGTGCGGTTAAACATCAGGGACAACCTTCAGTATTGCTCATAAAGACCGTAAAGGGTTTCGGTATGGGTAAGGTTGGCGAAGGTAAAAATACAGTTCATCAAACCAAGAAACTATTGGATGAGGACATAAAAGCATTCCGTGATCGCTTTAATATTCCAATTCCAGATAGTGAATTGCCCAATATCCCATTTTATAAACCAGCAGACGATACGCCGGAGATGCAGTACCTGCATGAGCGACGCAAAGCTTTGGGGGGCTACTTGCCCCAAAGGAGAACCCGTGCGCAGGAGAGTTTCAAGGTTCCCCCTATGGATACGTTTAAGGCGGTGATTGAACCCACTGCTGAAGGACGAGAGATCTCCACTACCCAGGCCTATGTTCGGTTTTTAACTCAACTGCTCAGAGATAAAGATCTCGGTCCTCGTGTAGTGCCCATCTTGGTTGATGAAGCGCGTACCTTCGGCATGGAGGGGCTATTCAGGCAGGTGGGTATATACAACCCTGCTGGCCAACAGTACACGCCGGTAGATAAAGATCAAGTGATGTATTACAGAGAGGACGTAGCTGGACAAATACTTCAAGAGGGAATCAATGAGGCTGGAGGGATGAGTAGCTGGATCGCGGCGGCAACATCTTACTCAACCAATAACCGAATCATGGTTCCGTTTTATGTGTATTACTCCATGTTTGGTTTCCAACGCATTGGAGATCTGGCCTGGGCAGCGGGGGATATGCAGGCAAGGGGTTTCTTGCTTGGCGGAACATCTGGACGTACCACATTAAATGGTGAGGGCCTGCAGCATGAGGATGGTCATAGTCACATTTTGGCAGGCACTATACCCAACTGCGTTAGTTACGATCCAACTTTTGCTCATGAGGTTGGGGTCATCCTCCATCACGGTTTAAAGCGTATGGTTGAGAAGCAAGAGAATGTTTTCTTCTACATCACTTTGCTTAATGAAAATTATCCTATGCCTGGACTAAAAACCGGCACTGAGGAGGAGATCATTAAGGGCATGTATTTACTCGATCAAGGAGATGGGCCCAAGAAGGCGCACAGAGTTAACTTGCTGGGATCTGGCACCATACTGCGCGAGTCTATTGCAGCTAAGGAGCTGCTACTGAATGATTTTGGAGTAGTGGCAAACATTTGGAGTTGCCCAAGCTTTAACGAACTTGCTCGCGACGGACAAGCCGTCGAGCGTTGGAACCTTTTGAATCCAGGAACTAAGGAAAAGATTCCTTTTGTGACATCACAACTGAGCTCACACCCGGGGCCGGTAATTGCTTCGACGGATTACATGAAGTCGTATGCGGATCAAATTAGATCGTTTATTCCTAAAGACCGTGTTTACAAGGTTTTAGGTACCGATGGGTTTGGTCGTAGTGACTTTAGGTCTAAGTTGCGTGAGCATTTTGAGGTTAATCGCCATTTCATCGTTGTTGCAGCATTAAAAGCACTTGCTGAGAGTGGCTCCATCGAAGTTGCACTTGTCAGTCAAGCAATCAAAAAGTACGGAATTAAAACCGACAAGATTAATCCCTTAAACGCATAATAAGACGGAGACTTTCATGGCTTTAATTGAAGTAAAAGTGCCTGATATCGGCGATTTCGCAGATGTCTCAGTTATTGAAGTGCTTGTCAAAGTAGGGGATACGGTTAAGACAGAACAGTCCCTGATCACCGTTGAATCTGATAAGGCATCGATGGAGATACCTTGCTCTGCAAACGGAGTTGTCAAAGAACTGAAGGTGAAGTTAGGAGACAAAGTGCATGAGGGCAGTGTGGTCCTTATGTTAGAGGCTGGTGCCTCTGCCCCGGCCCCTTCCCCTGCAAAGCCTGCTTCCGCACCAATGCCAAGTCCGACCCCGAGCCCATCAGCTCCTTTAGTTTCTTCTGGATCCTCGCTAATAGAAGTAAAGGTTCCAGATATTGGTGACTTTAAAGATGTCTCCGTTATCGAGTTACTTGTCAAGCCTGGCGACAGCATTCAAATTGATCAATCATTGATTACTATTGAATCTGATAAGGCTTCAATGGAGATTCCCTCCTCAGCTGCAGGTGTGTTGAAAGAGTTAAGAGTAAAAATTGGAGACAAGGTCAATATTGGTGACTTTATTGCAGTGGTTCAGGGCTCTGCTAGCGTCGCTGCTGTCCCCAAGGATAGTTCTCAGACTAATGCTCCAACCGTTAATGCGAGTTCCGCTTCTAGCCCTGTTAATTCAGGAGCACCTGTTCCTTCCACTCCAATCAATGCACAAGGCACTGGAGCGATGCCTAGCCATCAGCCTGGCACAGTTTTGAGCGCAAGTGTCTCAGTACCGCACGCCTCTCCTTCAGTTAGAAAGTTTGCGCGTGAGCTTGGTATTCCTTTGGAGGAGGTAAAAGGCAGTGGCCTTAAGGGCAGAATTACTCATGAAGACGTCCAGGCGTTCAACCGCTCTGTAATGCAAGGGGCCATCTCCACTAAGGCTCAGCAGTCTAAGGGAGGTACTACAGGGTCCAGTTCAGGCGCAGCATTGGGACTTTTGCCATGGCCAGTTGTTGATTTTGCTAAGTTCGGGCCAATTGAGCGCAAGCCGATGAGTCGAATTAAGAAAATCAGTGGTGCAAATCTGCATCGCAATTGGGTCATGATCCCCCATGTAACTAACCATGATGATGCTGATATTACTGAGCTAGAAGCTTTTAGAGTTCTTACGAACAAGGAAAATGAGAAGTCTGGCGTTAAAGTGACAATGCTTGCTTTTTTAATTAAAGCCTGTGTTGCATCATTGAAAAAATTCCCTGAGTTCAATAGCTCTTTGGACGGTGATGATTTGGTTTACAAGTCATATTACAACATTGGATTTGCTGCTGATACTCCAAACGGCTTGATGGTGCCTGTGATCAAAAATGCAGATACAAAAGGGGTCTTGCAGATTAGTCAAGAGATGGGGGAGTTGGCTAAAAAGGCCAGAGACGGAAAACTATCTCCCGCTGAGATGAGCGGTGCAACTTTCACCATATCAAGTTTGGGCGGTATTGGAGGGCGTTATTTCAACCCTATCATCAATGCTCCAGAGGTATCAATATTAGGCGTTTGTAAAAGTACGATGCAACCCGTTTGGAATGGAAAGGAGTTCGCACCTCGTTTGATGCTACCCCTGTCTTTGAGCTGGGATCACAGAGTCATTGACGGCGCAGCAGCTGCGCGATTTAACGCCTACTTGGGTCAAATATTGTCTGATTTCCGACGTGTTTTGTTATAAAAGGGGACAATATTCATGGCTCTCATAGAAGTAAAAGTTCCAGATATTGGTGACTTTAAGGAAGTCTCAGTTATTGAATTGATGGTCAGCGTCGGTGACACCGTTCGCGTGGATCAAAGTTTGCTGACTGTTGAGTCCGACAAAGCATCCATGGAGATTCCTTGTTCAAGTGCAGGTGTAATTAAAGAGTTGAAGGTAAAAGTTGGTGACAAAGTCAGTGAAGGTACTTTGATAGTAATGCTAGAGTCAACATCTGTTGTGCCTGCACCTCCAGTTCAAGCGGCATCCTCCGTTAAAGTCGCGCCCGCTCCTGTCCCACCGACAGCTCAAGTATCAAATTCTTCACAGGCAAATCCAGCAACCCTATCCCAAGCCTCTTCATATGCAGGAGCAGTGGACATGGAGTGTGACCTCGTTGTCCTCGGCGGTGGTCCTGGTGGCTATTCAGCAGCTTTTAGAGCTGCAGATTTAGGCCTCAAAGTGATCGTTGTAGAACGATATGCTACTTTGGGGGGTGTTTGTCTAAATGTCGGCTGTATCCCGTCTAAGGCATTGCTGCATGTAGCATCAGTGATGGAAGAGGCATCACACCTGTCCCAGGCCGGTATTTCATTTGCAAAACCATCTATTGATTTAGATGCACTTAGAGCGCATAAACAAAAAGTTGTCGATAAACTCACTGGTGGTTTAGGTGCAATGGCAAAAATGCGAAAGGTTCAAACTGTTCGCGGCTTGGGTAACTTTTTGTCAGCACATCACATCAGCGTAGAGGAAACGAGTGGATCTGGGCAAGAAAAGACTGGATCTAAAAAAGTTATAGGTTTTAAGGCATGCATTATTGCTGCGGGCTCTCAGTCTGTTCGTTTGCCGTTCATGCCCTTAGATCCAAGGGTCGTTGATTCAACTGGTGCTTTGGCCTTGCAAAAGGTTCCCAAACGAATGCTCATTTTGGGTGGCGGCATAATTGGGCTAGAAATGGGTACGGTTTACTCAGCACTTGGAGCCAGGCTTGAAGTCGTCGAAATGATGGACGGTCTGATGCAAGGGGCTGACCGAGATTTGGTCAAAGTTTGGCAGAAAATGAATGCCCCTCGTTTTGACAACATCATGTTAAAAACCAAAACTGTTTCCGCCAAAGCTGTTGCTGCAGGTATTGAGGTAAGTTTTGAGGGCGAGGGCGCTCCTAAGCCACAGGTTTATGACTTAGTTCTGCAAGCAGTTGGACGTAGTCCAAATGGACTCAAAGTTGGCGCACATAACGCTGGCGTAGCTGTAACTGAGAGAGGATTTGTTCCTGTTGATATTCAAATGCGAACTAATGTCGCTCATATCTTTGCAATTGGTGATGTTGTCGGACAACCTATGCTGGCTCATAAAGCTGTACATGAGGCCCATGTGGCTGCCGAGGTCATTGCAGGTGAACTCCTTGGAGATTCATTACTGGCTAAGAGCGCATTTAACGCTCGAGTAATTCCAAGCGTTGCGTACACAGATCCTGAAGTGGCTTGGGTCGGACTAACCGAAGAGCAGGCTAAAGCACAAGGCATTAAAGTGAAGAAGGGGCTCTTCCCCTGGAGCGCGTCTGGTCGTGCAATTGCGAACGGTCGAGATGAGGGTTTTACTAAACTTTTATTTGATGACAGTGATGATGCACACGGGCATGGCGCAATACTTGGAGGCGGTATCGTAGGTACTCATGCAGGCGATATGATTGGTGAGGTAGCTTTAGCAATTGAGATGGGAGCGGATGCGGTTGATATCGGTAAAACCATCCATCCACACCCCACACTTGGGGAGAGCATTGGAATGGCTGCTGAGGTAGCGCACGGGTCGTGTACTGACCTCCCGCCTGTAAAGCGCTGACCAAGTTAGCAAGGTTCAATGCGATTGAAACTATAAGGTGATAGAGTTTATTAAACTCTGCTCTTATTATCAAAGGGATAAAAGTACTTTGAACGAATTAAGTTCTTAGTACTTTTGTAAGTTGCTTTTCAAACGCGGTCTTGATAATAGGCCTGGTCATTCTCAATATGCATACTAAGTTTCCAAAGTTTGAGACCCTACAAGTTGAAGGTCACTGTGAGGACAAAGTGCTTTTAGTGACTTTGAATCGTCCCCATGTTGGAAATGCTTTTAATACCCTGATGGGACAAGAGTTAGAGGCTTTATGGAGTCTCCTTACAGTTGATGATCTCGGTTTCCGTTCAATCGTGTTGACTGGTGCAGGTGGACGTGTATTTTGTGCCGGCGCCGATTTAAAAGAGCGTAACGGGATGAGTAAAGTGCAGTGGCAAAGGCAGCACGAAATTTTTGAAAGACAGTATTTTGCGATGATTGATTTGCCCATACCAGTTATTGGCGCAATCAATGGACATGCATATGCTGGAGGCTTGGAGATTGCGCTTTGTTGTGACTTTTTATATGCAGCAAAAAATACCAGATTTGCCCTTACAGAGGTAACTCTAGGAATAATGCCGGGTGCTGGTGGGACGCAAAATCTTCCTCGTGCAGTTGGTGAACGACGAGCTAAAGAAATAATCATGACGGGTAAGCCTTTTACTGCTCAACAGGCCAAGGAATGGGGTCTTGTTAACGAACTCTTTGATCCAAAAGACGTTATAGATCAGGCATTAAATACCGCTCAAGTCATCGCCTCTAATGCGCCGTTATCAGTGAAACAAGTCAAGAGATCTATTCGTTACGGTTCTCAAATGGAGCTTAAGACAGCATATAGATTTGAGATTGAAGCCTATAACCATTTGGTTGATACGCAGGACCGAGTGGAGGGTATTATTGCCTTTAATGAAAAGCGACAACCCGTTTTTAAGGGGTGTTGAATGCGACTATGGCCATCGTGACTGTTTACTTTGTATGCCTGCAAATTTATATCTAAGTCTATGTCAGTGTTTTTCTGAACTCAAGCACGCGTGTGCATACAAAGTTAAGCACAGCTTCGCTGAGGGTACCGGGTTTCACAGATTTTAAAATTTGCGAATCTATCTCCTTTTTGAAGGAGGATAGAACACTTCCTTTTCCCATGAATTCTGAAAAATAAAGTCCCCGCGCAATTGCGGTATTTTTGCGATCACAATCTATTACATAGAGTGATACATATGATTTATAGGTGCTTTTTGACAGGGGCAATTGAGCTAAAGGATTCTCCGGCTTATTCGGTGAGAGTTTTTTAGGTTGAACTGTTAGATTTCGGTTTTCTATAACCCAAGCTTTTGCAAATGAACCGTCCTCTATGATTGAATCTTGATCGACCAAGTAGGCGGATTCATTTTGAAGGCTTTTGTAAACAGGAATCCAATCAGCGCACTTTGCCTGGTTGATCATTAAAGAGCATAGACAGAGGGTTTTTAGCACTATTGGAGCGCTATTGTTAGTTAGTAATTTCAATGGGTAATTTTTTTTTAGCGACGTTGGTTTTACTGTGTTTGTTATTGCCGGTGAAAGCGATAGTTTAATGATTTTTAATTCAAATATTAAATGTCAATCATGGACCCCAGTTTTATAACCTTTCTAGGGTCGAATTTATAAAAATCTTCTGCCCGTGAGGCATTTTGAATCATGATCCCGAAAAGTCTTTCACGAATTGTTTTTAGTTCTGAAATTTCAGCTTCATTTAAGGAGTCTCTAGGGAGGAAAAAGGTGGCATCTTCAGTAAGGCAGTTGATATTATGGTGCTTGTTGAGTAGATCTAAGATGTGACCAACATCAGGAGTTTCTTTGAATCCATATATTGAGCGCACCAAAATTAGGCTGTTACTCATGTCCTTAACTGTTAAGCGCTTTATATCTTCCAAGTAAGGAGCATTACATAAACAAATTTTGAGAAAAATATTGCGTTCATGAAGTATTTTATTGTGCATAATATTTAATGGTAATGCGTTGGGTACTAAATCAATATGAGCTGACAAAAATATGGCCGTACCTTCAACTCTCATCGGAGGATTAATTTTGTTAAGTATTCCCTTCATATATGAAAAAATATCTATACCACCAGAGCTAATTTTGTTGTGTAACCACTCTCGGCCTTGATGCCAGCTTGTCATAAGGAAAAAGCAAATTCCGCCAATTAAAAGCGGGAACCACCCTCCTTGCGAGATTTTTGTTAGGTTAGAGATAAAAAAGCATGCGTCAATGAACATGAATACGCTGATTACAGTTGATATTGAAAGTAAGTTCCATCTCCAGACGGTTCGCATCACTACTGCGGTAAGAAGGGTGGTCATCAACATGGTTGTTGATACTGCAACTCCGTAAGCGGAAGCTAAATTCTCAGATTTTTGAAACGCTAGAACCTCCATGATCACTATAAAACATAGGATCCAGTTAATGAGTGGTATGTAAATTTGACCCATCTCGATCTCAGATGTGAATATGACGCGCATGCGCGGCAAAAATCCCAGTAGCATGGCTTGGCTAGTCATTGAGTAGGCCCCAGATATACAGGCTTGTGACGCAATTACGGTGGCAATAGTTGAGAGAATTACGATGAAAATTGAAAATGATCCAGGAATCATTAGGAAAAAAGTATTTTCAATAGCTTCTGGATGATTGATAAGTAGTGCACCCTGGCCAAAATAATTTAAAAGTAAGCACGGCATAACAATTACAAACCAAGCGAACTGGATAGGTTGTGAACCAAAATGTCCCATATCCGCATACAACGCTTCTGCGCCTGTGAGCACGAGAAAGATAGAGCCTGTAACTGTTAAAGTTATTGCAGGATCATTTGTGGCAAATTTGATTGCGTAGACAGGATTAAGTGCAAATAAAATTTCAGGTGATGAGATGATTTGATAGAGTCCCATCAATCCAATCGTGCTAAACCAAATAATCATAATTGGACCAAATAAATGACCAATCGTAGTAGTACCCTTTCTTTCTAGATAAAAGAGCATAAGCAATATTGCAATTGTGGCTGGTACCACATAAGACTCTAATCCGTTTGAGATGACTTGCAGTCCCTCTAGGGCTGATAGTACAGAAATTGCAGGGGTTATAACTGCATCACCGTAGAACAAACAGGCTCCGAAAACGCCAATCATGACTAACATTAGATTTTGTTTAAGCGCGTTCTTGGTGTTGCCTGTCGTAAGGGCCATGAGCGCTAAGATACCCCCTTCGCCATTGTTATTTGCGCGCATTACGAATAAAACATATTTCAATGAAACGACAAAAACAAAAGCCCAAAAAATCAATGAAATTACTCCCAAAAGTGATTCAGATGTCAAAGCAATTCCGGTTATTGGGCTAAAGCAAGCCTTCAAGGCGTAAAGAGGACTGGTTCCTATATCTCCAAACACTACCCCGATGGCCGCTAATGTAAGTCCGGTCGTGTCATTTTTGTGACCAATCTTCTCGCTAGGGAGTACTGCTGGCGGCAAATACTTTGACTGCGAGTTTTCTGGGATGTAAGGCGACATGTCTGGGGATTAAGGAGTTGAGTTTAGAATTACGAATTCAAATGTTGGGGACAGACCAAATGTAAGCGCAATTTCAGAATAATTAAATGTCACTATTTCGTGGTTCAAATCAGTACTTCTTACTTTAATATTTCAACTGCAGATTTCTGGATGTTTTTTTGGGAAATTTTTAAGCTTACTTTTAATTCAGTGTGGCGACTTTTAAGTTCTGACTTAGTCTTAAATTTGCTTAATCCATTATCTTTTTTTTGAGCATTTCACATTATGCCTAACCTTCATAAGCACGGGTTCTTTAAAAAATTAACGAAAACTTTTTTATACTCTTGTTTGTCAATCAGCTGCATCTTTTATGAGCCCATAGCGACGGGACAAAACAGCCCAGATGCTCTCATTCAAACACGAGCAGGCGTGAAGCATTTGAGCGTAAAAGAGGTTGCGATAACTTCGGAAAATAAGTCAATCTCAAAGCAGAAGGTTATCATTATGGTTTGGGACGGGCTAAGGCCTGACTCCATCACAATAGAGGATACGCCCAATTTATTTGCGCTACGTAAGTTGGGAGTGAACTTCTCAGATAATCACTCCACGTATCCTACCTTCACTATGATGAACGCCGCTACTTTAGCCGGCGGGGCTTATTCCGCTAAGACTGGATTTTACGGAAATACCTTTTGGACTCCGCCCCCATTCCCAGTCGGTAACAATGCATCGGGTAATCCGCAAAGCTACCAAGACCCAGTATTCACGGAGGACTATTCAGTACTCAAAACTTTAAATGCTCACTATGATGATGACCTAATCATGGTGCGCTCCCTTTTTAAAGTTGCCCAAAGAGCCGGTTTAGTGACTGCTACAGTGGGTAAATCAGGACCTGCATTCTTGCAAGATATGGGCGGTGAGGGTTATTTTCTGGATGAAAATGCCGTATTACCACTCTCTTTTGCCAAAGAACTTCAAAATGCACAGTTTGCTTTGCCTGTTAATTCAGTTAAGCCCTATAAAGCAAGTGAATTGAGTCTCGACTCGAAGAATGGCAATCCGACAAAGCGTGATGGATATATTACTTTCCCATTGAGTGAATACGGAGAAACTGTTTACACCAGAGATGCTTCTGATGAAACTCAAGGTGCGCCAGAGGATAGTTCTAACAAATACATGATGAATGTATTTATAAATTACATACTGCCAAAGAAAAAACCAGATCTTTCATTAATATGGTTTCGTACTCCTGATAACAATGAGCACGGGTACGGAGTTGGTTCGACCAACTACCATAAAGCTCTGCGATCGCAGGATGCTCGGTTGGGTGAGTTGCGTGAAGCTTTGAACGCGCAGGGACTCGCTTTCACGACAAACATTATCGTAGTCTCTGATCACGGGCATAGCACGGTATCTGGTTCTACAAATTTATTTCCACTTCGTGCTATTGAGCCCGCAACACATATAGAGGGCGGGATCTCCAACGCAAAGCTAGGTAAACCTGATTTTGTTAACGGCTACTCCTTCTCAGGTGATGTTAGGTCTGCAGATTTGCTCACCTACGGGGGGTTTAAAGCCTACGACGGGCAAGGCTGCTTAACTTCTAGTATGGCCGGTATTAAATCTGATCTTAGTACTGTTTACACAGCTAAAGTGGATGAAACGGGGGAGCTCTGTGGAACGCCGAAAACTAAATATATGGCTATCAGTTCAACATTAACTACCCCTATAGCTTCGTTTAAGGTACCTAAAGAACTCCCAGAGCATGCAGTTATCGTAGCCGCTAACGGTGGGTCTGACTATTTTTATGTGCCTGATCATGACGCTAATACTGTTATGGAGATGGTTAGGTTTTTACAAAGCAGGGAAGAATTTGGCGCAATTTTTGTGGATAGTCGCTACGGCGATCTTCCTGGGACGTTTCCACTCGGATTTATTAATTTTGAGAATGTGGGTAGGCGAGACCATGGGCAGCCTGATGTTGTAGCAAGTTTTGATTGGGATATCAATCAAAGGGTGAGGGGGATGATTGGTACAGAGTATGAGAGTTTTGCAGGTCAAAGGGGGATGCACGGAAGCTTTAGTCCAATCGATGTGCACAACACTTTAATTGCTTATGGTCCTGCATTCATAGGTGGAAAGTTGGTGGCCTATCCAAGCGGTAACGTTGATGTGGCGCCTACGGTTGCCTATGTGCTTGGCCAATCTATGCCCCAAACAGATGGGAGGGTATTAAATGAGGGATTGGTAAAGCCCGCAGCCAATGAGCCTATGAAGGTGAGGCTATCCATACTGACGCCTAAAACGATGGCGAACGATCTTAAATTCAAATCCCCACTTGATCCGTCTGGTAACACGCCGTACCTCAAGCACTCTAGGGGTATTTACACGATGAACGTAGTCGTCAAAGATCTCATTGTGGGTGATCAAACTTACCGCTACCTTGACTATGCCAAGGCACTTAGGTATTAGTAGTCTATTGTTTAGATGAAACTGCCTTAACTGCTAACTTCACCCAATCAGCGGGCGGTGGTGCATAGTTCAAGTTAGAATAAACAACATGTCTAAGTCACTTGAGTCTTTTTTATTTGGGGTTCTGTTAGGGGTTTGTGTCACCTTAATCACTGGCTTCGGATTCTATGATTGGAAGACTACAGCCAAAGGAACGGCTCAGTCAGAGAAGGATTCAGACAGGGCGGTGATCAATGCTTTATCTGCAGTATGCGTTGAACGCTTTAAGAAGGACGTTAATTACGATGATAATCTCAAAAAATTAATCAAAGTTGATCAATTTACCGTAGGCGATTTCATGGAGATTGGAGGGTGGAGTAAATTCAGTACATCTTCCGGTTTTGAGTTAGAGATCTCTAATTTATGCGCCAAAATTATTCTCTCCGAAGCTCCTTAACTTAAGGGCTTATTTGGCTTGCCATAGCAGATGGTGAAGGATTGGACGTTAATATTCACTGATAGTGATTGAATTACCTTGTGATTAACCGGGTTTAGCCCTATTACAAGGTAAGATGGCCTGCAATAAAAGTGAAGTAAAAAATAATGAATATTAACTCTTTGAACAACCGTATTGCTTTGATAACCGGGGGCAACTCGGGTATCGGCAGGTGCACTGCATTAGAGCTTGCAAGAAACGGAGCCCACGTCTTCATAGCTTGTCGCGACCAAGGTAAAGCGCAATCTGTGATTGATGAATTCAGCACATTTCCAATGGTTGGAAAAATTGAGTATTTAAATCTTGATCTCAGTGATTTGAACTCCGTTAAAAATTGTGCAAGAGAATTTGTCTCCAAAGGACTACCCCTACATTTGCTCATTAACAATGCTGGAGTTGCAGGCCTAAAGGGACTGACTCAGCAGGGATTTGAGATGACGATGGGGGTTAATCATTTAGGACATTTCTTACTCACTCAAGAATTAATGCCTTCGCTTTTATCGGGTTCGCCTTCAAGAATTATCAATGTCGCAAGTCGCGCTCATGTGTATGCGAAGGGTATCAATTTTGAATCGTTCAGGCGATCCACAGACTCTAAATTGGGTATTAGAGAGTACTGTGAATCAAAGCTGGCGAATGTTTTGTTTACTAAGGAGTTAGCTAAAAGGTTGAAAGGAACTGGCGTAAGTTCCTATGCGGTTCACCCGGGAGTAGTGGCATCAAGTTTATGGAGAGAGGTCCCCGAGCCGTTGAGAGCATTGATCAAAATATTCATGGTCTCAAATAATAAGGGTGCACGTACGACTCTTCACTGCGCTACCTCGTCAAGGACTGCATTTGAGAGCGGGGATTACTACGCTGATAGCAGGTCTAAGAAACCTAGCAAGGTTGCACTTGACACTAACCTTGCGGCGGAGTTATGGACTAAGAGTTCGCAGTGGGTTAACGATTACGACTTAACCATAAAAAAAGGCTAATCTTTCAAAAGATTAGCCTTCTTGAGAGAACCGTCAGATGACGGTTAACTGCATTTTTTAAGAGCCATTTAGTTACAGGCGATCTAAGTGCTCTTTGAGTTGTGCTTCATCCATACTGAGAAGTTGCGCACCTTTTTCTGGTTTGATTAGCTTCAATGCCAAGAGCTGACCAATCGCATGCTCTTTTGAGGCCTTTGAGTCGTGTGTTTCTTGAATGCTCTCTCCAAACAAGAAGACCATTAAAGTCTTACCAACGATATTCATTAAGATACCAAAGAGCACCAATCCAAGCAGCATAGTGACCGATGCGATTAGCCTGCCGCCAAAGGTGACTGGGAACATGTCCCCGTATCCCGTTGTGGTGAGCGTAACCATACACCACCACATTGTTGCTGGGATAGAGGTAAAGAAATGCTTGTCCGCAGCGATTGTGTTTCCGCCAATCGGGTCTAGGGGTGCGTAAACCGAGGCTTCTGGTGGTGATCCTGCTGGCAAGGGATGAATTTTAAGATCCTCATCAAGGGCGGCTTGGCCAGCTGCCATGTTCTCTGGAGAATACATGTCCCCCTCTACAAAGAACATCAAGCTGCTGGAAATCATCACCACTGAGAACAAAGCAATGAAGTAAATTCTTAAGTTTGTAATAAGTGGATTAGAAGATTTAACTCTGTTAGAGAGTTCTTGCAATGCTGCTTTGGCCATTTTCAAGACCCGTAGAACTCTTACAACTCGAAGAATTCTCAAAACCTTTGCACCTTGGAGTGCTCCTAAATCTAGAATAACCAAGAAAGTTGGCAGGATGGAAATTAAATCGACCAAACCCCAAAAGCTGAATATATATTTAACACGACTTTTGGCAAAGTAAACGTTTCCAAGATAGTCGACACAGAAAAAAGCGACGGCAACTAACTCGATAGTCCAAAACAAAGATTTGTAGGTTGAGGCAAACGGCTCTAGTGTTTCCATTGCTAGAGAGATACATGAGACATAAATCCAAAAGTTAACAATTGCTATCCAATGCTTGAACGGCTTACTGATGGGGTTAGTGAAAGCCTCTCTGAGAAGACTTGATGAATGGTGATCTGCAGTTACGGTGTTGTTCATCTCTTATACCTTTATCGGACAAATTAGTGCGAATATCATATTTGAAAAACTGGACTATTAATTGATCAAATTAAATTATTTTTCAAAATAAATGGTAAAAAATAGTTACTTTAGTAATTGATAAATTTAAAAAATTTCTAAATCAGCAAAAGTTAACTTCATTTGTAGCGCGGCGCCATCTATTTAGATTAGTTAAAACAATCAGTAGGTTAGGGAGTTTTAAATGCTGATCACTAATCAATGTTTTTTCGAATTGGGTGACTTATTTGTTCAACAAGAATTCAAGAGACAAGCAAACTTAAGGACAAATAAACCAGACCAGACCAGACCAAAGCAAAGCAAAGCAAAGCAAAGCAACTAAAAAAAATTTGTGATTGAAAAAACAGGCGGGTTCTGGGATAAACCCGCAGAAGGGCTTAAAAGTTGAGTTTTTGTTAAGTCAATTCTTTGGAATAGCTCGCTCCATAGGGGGTTTTACCTAGTTATTAATATGGTTTACAAAACGCGAGATAAATTACAGACAAGCAATTTTGTATTGAATATGTCAGCTTAGTTACATTAGAATCAGACCAGGCAAGCCTTGGCTATGAAATAGATGGGCGAGCAATTAATCTATGTCTTTTTTGATGGGACTTCATTCATGAAACGTTTAACCTCACAGCTGTACTTTTGGGTTCTTTTAGCTATTTTGGGCGGTGGCCTATTGGGCTACTTGGATCCCACAACTGGCGCTAGTTTGAAGCCTTTGGGCGACGGATTCATTGCATTGGTAAAAATGCTAATCAGTCCCATTATATTTTGTACGGTAGTGATGGGTATAGTTGGTGCAGGGGATATGAGAAAAGTTGGCCGAGTAGGGGGTAAGGCACTTTTGTACTTTGAGGTTGTGTCTACCGCTGCTTTGTTAATAGGGGTGATTGTCATGCATACCCTGCGCCCAGGCGATGGATTCAATGTTGATCCCGAAACACTAGACGCTAAAGCGGTTGCGGCATACGCAAAGGCGGCTCAGGAACAAAAACCGGTTGATTTCGTCTTGCATATTATTCCAAAAACCTTTTTGGATGCCTTTACGGGTGCCGGCGATCTACTGCAGGTCTTATTGATTGCTATCTTGTTTGGTTACGCTATGGTGGGCTTGGGTCAACAAGGCAACGCCATCCATAAGCTAATTGAGGAATTCTCGAAAATCATTTTCAAGATGATGAATTCAATTATGAAACTTGCACCTATTGGCGCGGGTGGTGCAATGGCATTTACTATTGGTAAATTCGGAATTGGTGCTTTAAAGCCATTGGCCGCTCTAATGGGCAGTTTCTATTTGACTTGTATTCTTTTTGTATTAGTCGTACTAGGGTTAATTGCAGCCTTTACCGGGTTCAATATCTTTAAATTTATTTCCTATATCAAGGATGAAATTTTGACAGTGCTAGGAACCTCATCTTCTGAATCCGCACTTGTACCGCTAATGATTAAACTTGAAAAACTAGGCTGCTCCAAGTCGGTAGTAGGTCTCGTAGTTCCGTCCGGCTACTCATTTAACCTTGACGGTACGAACATTTACATGACTATGGCTGCTTTATTTGTCGCACAGGCACTTAATATTGATTTAACACCAAGTCAAGAAATCACCATCCTACTCGTTGCAATGCTGACGTCAAAAGGGGCTTCAGGGGTTACGGGATCCGGCTTTATTACACTAGCAGCCACTTTGGCAGTAGTACCAGCTATCCCAGTCGCTGGCCTTGCCTTGATCCTTGGAATTGACCGTTTTATGTCGGAAGCACGCGCTATCACAAACTTTATTGGTAATGGAGTGGCAACAGTCGTGGTAGCAAAATGGGAGAATGAGCTCGATAAAGAGCAAATGGCAATCGCAATGAAGGGCTAAATTGCCCCTTCTTGTATTGTTTGCTTAGATTGCACTCGATTTATTTACGAATACTACTGAAGTGTTATCTTAAGTCAACTCAATGACGTGAATTTAGGGTAAGGTACGGGAGTGTGTGAATGTTCCAATTCACTGACATTTCATAAATTCCTGCTACCCTTGTTACGCCTCTTTCTGAATAAGATCCTTATTTATCTGAGGGTGTTGGAGGGGTTATTGAGAAAAAATTGTGGTAACAAAACCTGAAAATCCAAACTTATTTGCTGTTGGGCACCCCGGTGCTAATCGCACTTTAGCTTATAGTGATATTGGGGATAAGCACAGTGATGAAATCTTAATTTGTATCCCCGGTTTGTTGGAGACTAGGGATACCTTTGCTCCATTACTGGAGAAAATCAAGACATCTTTCACCTGTAGAGCTATAAGTGTTGACCTTTGTGGGAGAGGGGACTCACAGCCGCTAAGTCAATCTGATGTCTACAGTATGAAGCTTTATTTGAGTGATTTGGAATTATTCTTAAGCCACATCAAGGAAACACACCTCTCAAAGCCCGTCAAAATCCATCTTTTAGGCACAAGTATGGGGGGGATTTTGGCAATGTACTTAGCTGCGGCTCGCCATAACGAAGTATCTTCCGTGATCTTGAATGATGTTGGTTTCAGCCTCGCCTGGTGGTCAATTTATAAACTATACGGCACAATGAGCAAAGGCGCTTTGAAAACGGCAGCTTCACTTGATATCAGCCATATTGCCAGCTCCCTTAGTGTCTCACCCGAAGTTATTCGAGCAGTTCAAGATCCTGCACATTTTGATTTGCCCTTCAAATCTGATTTAATGGGCATGCGATTTGCAAACGTTGTATTTGAATTTAAGGGGTCTATTAGTCTCATTCACGCACAAGATTCAGTAATTTGTACAGCAATTCAAGTCGATGAATTTTTGAAGCTCTATCCGCCTAGTAATTTACTTGAGGTTCCAAACGTTGGGCATCCGGCTCCCTATAACGATTTGGTTTGTGATTTTGTAATGTCAAAACTTACCAATACTCCCGCTTCAGATAAGTCCTTACCCAAGGCAGCTCCCAACCTCACTCCTCCAGTAAGATTGGAGTTGATACAAAAGACAAAAGAGGCAAGTGTTGCACAACGGGAAGAAGATTCAAAAGCAAAGGCAGAGCTTGCAGCAAAGCCTGAGCTAGTTGAGCAACTACCGCTTTTTAAATCATTAGCCGTGTACCCTGTAGCTGCATCTGAAGCCGCTCAAAAACTAGTTGATATTAATACTCAAATATTAGATCAACTGGAATATATACAACCTGCGAAGGTTGCTAATACGACGGCTGAAGGTGCAGCCTCCGTGGTCCCAACTACAAATGATCCTGGCGTGGTTGTGTCAAAGTTGAATCAATCGTTGTTGAATAAGTGGAGAGCTGCGGTGACGGGTCTATTTAGGCCCAAAGAATAGCATTCACTTTTTAAACCTTAAAGCAAAGCCATCAGCTTGCGGGGTCACGATTGCAGAGGTTTGATCCTTGCTATCTGTTGGATTTCTTAAAAAATCACTTTCCAAATCCAGTTTAAAACCCACACTTAAAAAGTCCTGAATTACCAACTTTTTATCTATCCGGTGAAGACTTTTAGTGTCTCGCAGACCCGTTCCCTCCTGAGCAGCATGGTCGATGATGACAAATAAGCCTCCCTCCTTTAACGAGTCATAGATTTGTTTGTCCATTTTGAGCCTATTAACATCCATGTAGGCAATATCATGATATGAATAGATTAGCGTTACCAAATCTAATTTGGGTATGTCTGGGGGCACTAAATCGTCCATAGGTCGCAGCAGAAAAGAAATGTTGCTTTGTGGGTGAAGGGCTAACCTTTCATTAAATGTTTTGGATGATTTGTCCATTTGCGCATAAACCCTGCCACTTGAGGAGACGGCTAGGGCCATTAGTTGTGCTGTATAACCACCACCAGAGTAGATGTCCATGACAGACCATCCAGGCTTTACCTGGCTCAGGGCTAGCAGTTCAAGTGGCTTACGTGTGGAGTCTTGCGCAACATCTCGGTCCAGTCTTATTGGGCTTTGCAGTAATTTAATCCACTCAGGGTTTATCTCCTGTGCCTGAGGGGCTCTTAGAAAGAGGAGTAGAGTTAGGGTAGTCGCAAACAAGTGGAGAAAGCAAGCGACACCGCGCTTATTCACAACCCGTTGCGGTAGAGGATTTGTACTGTTATGCATTTTGAGATTGAGCGTGTAGGGTCACTTTTATTGGGGTTATAAATTGGAGAATAAGTAACTGGATGCTAACCGAAGTAATTCAAAGGTTCATGATGGCCTTTGAGTTCCACTCTTTTTTAAATAATGCGGCAAAAATATGTCAAAACGGGGTGGTTCTGATTTTGCTTAAATAGTCTAAATTCTGACTTTTATCGCTTATTTAATAGGATTACATATGAAAACAAAACTCGCTTTAATTACTGTTTTTTCACTCGCAGTCTTGTGCGGACAGTCCTGGGCGTTTGATATGGTAAGGGATGCAAATGCCAAAGAATTCACAAAAAAGCCTGATCACAGCAAGGATGACAAACGTCCAGTGCTGCAATTACAAATGAAAAGACCGGCAAATTATCCGGTTCAAGTACAGAAATAAGCGCACCAATTCTGGATTAATCCTACTTTTACGCCCTTTAATGGGCAAAAACTGGTTTTTTATTAAATAATTAGTATTCATTTAATTGCTTTGTAAATTATTTTAAAAATATTTGAAACTTGTGTGCACCATTTGCAAGTCAGCTGCGTTAAATATCCATTGATTACTAAGGTATGA
This sequence comes from uncultured Burkholderiales bacterium, assembly GCA_903896615.1. Taxonomy (GTDB): domain Bacteria; phylum Pseudomonadota; class Gammaproteobacteria; order Burkholderiales; family Burkholderiaceae_C; genus Limnohabitans. Next base: position 79 of record CAITYM010000099.1, on the reverse strand, counting down.
AAATGGAAAAGTCCACACAATCGGCTGACTCATTGGTTTTAAGATTTGAACAACGATTTTTGAAAGTCTCATATGAGGC
>CAITYM010000098.1 GCA_903896615.1 uncultured Burkholderiales bacterium | reverse complement strand
TCATGCAAGCATCAAAGAAATGGACAATGTCTATTCAAAATTGGAGAGCTGCGATGAACAGGTTTGAAATAGAATTCGGTGAACGCTTGAGTGTTCACCGATAAACCCGCCGTTAATTTACACAGATTTATTTACAGGCTCCTTTATAATAGTTCTAGAAATCATCAATTAATAAGCACCGCCATTGGCATGAATCGTCTGACCAGTGATATAACTTGCCTTCGCACTATACAGTGAGCCCGATGGTGCAAACTTAAAGTCAACTATTCAATAAGTGTTGCACAGTCGCTTACTGATTTAATAGAAAATAAGGAGTAATAAAAAAAGACATCCTGCCAACTTGAAAAAAATTAATTTTGAATAGCCAAAGTAAAGTCAGCCAATGTGAGCTGAATCAAGTCAGTTTTAGAAGGTTTAGTATTAGTAGCCATTAACCGTGTAGCTTGTATCTGTAACACTTTCTCAAAAATATTGCGGATATATCTAGCATTACCAAAACTTTCGTCATAGTTTTGAACATCTTTTATGAAATACGGCAACATAAATTCTTTAACATCAGAATCAATTTCATAACTATTTTCTTTAGCAAACATCTCTAGTATCAACCAAAGTTCTTCAATAGAATAATTTGGAAAATCAATACGCTTGTTAAAGCGTGAAGAAAGTCCGGGATTAGAAGAGATAAATGTGTCCATCTTGCTTTTATATCCAGCAACAATAACGACAATTCTGTCTCTGTTGTCTTCCATTAATTTAAGCAATGTATCAATTGCTTCTTGTCCAAAATCACTAAAGGAACCACTCTCCTTAACGAGTGCGTATGCTTCGTCAATAAAAAGAACGCCATCAAGTGCTGACTCAAAAACTTCTTTAGTTTTAATAGCTGTATGTCCAATATAACCAGCAACTAAGCCACCTCTATCAACTTCTACTACGTTATCAGTCTTGAGAATACCAAAACGTTTATACAATCCAGCAACTATTCGCGCAAATATTGTCTTACCAGTTCCCGGATTTCCAGCAAAAACTAAGTGCCTTGATGGGGAACTACTATTTTTTAAGCCTACATCGTTACGAAGTTTCTGAACTTCCATAAAACGCGCTTGTTGCCTTATTTCTTGCTTAACTTTTTCTAAGCCGATCAGTTTACTGAACTGATCTTCAATGTATGAAGTTACATCGTTTTCATTAGAAAAGCTAGGACTCTCGGCAGCAGAAATCGAATAGTTATGCAAATTAAGTCCATTTATATCATTGTTTCTGGCCTTAATAAGTAGATCATTATTCCATTTACCCGGAATTTCAACACCTTGTTTGGTTGTAAAGACGCCTTCACCATAAACTTTATCTTGCCTCCAAACCCCAGTGAACTTGGAACCTTCTGCGAAAGTTTCTACACCCTTTCCACTACGTAAACCATTCTTAAGTTTTCCATCAAAAATACCACCGCTAGCCCACTTATACAGAGCTCTTCCTTTTAACTCACCATCCAACCAATAACCAACATGGCTATCGCCGCTTACCCAATGCGTAGTCCCTTTTCCATCTTTAATACCTTTCCAAAAAAACCCCTCATAAGATTCACCAGTTGGTTTAATTAACTTACCTTTTCCATTTATAAAACCTTGATAAAAGTCACCGACATATGTTGTTCCGTCAGTCCAGTAATAGGTGCCTTTTCCGTGAAATAAATCATTGAGCCAGCCTCCCTTGTACATAAAACCTAATGTTTGTTTTTTATACTCATCAACCAGGTTAACTAGTGAGGAAAGATTGCTCTCGTTATCAGTGAAAGCCTTTTCAACTTCGACCTTGTAATTAATATAAGTTTCTAAATCAAGTCGTGCATCTCGCTGGGTATTAGGATAAAGTGGATATTTCAGTCGTTTTATCGTCGATAAGGATTCAAGAGGGGTTAGTAATCCACTGCTTAAACTAGCTTCCAAAATCAATTTGTTATTAACATACTGATGTAGCTCTGTGTTTCTGTGAAAACAATGTTTAGAATAGAAAAAGTTATTTTTTTCTTTAATAAGCTTAGCATTTTGAGCTATAGCATTTCTAGCTTGAATTTTTTCTTCTTCGGTAACAGCTTTGAGTAGAATCTTATTCCACTTAAAGTTATAGTCGTTCAAAGTGATTAATTCATCCCAAAAATTTTGACATTCAGAAGTTAGTGATAAATTCTCGCCGTTTGTAGACTCTTGAAGGAGGATTAATGTCCCCTCCCCATTTCTCTTGAATTCCCTAATCCCACCTCTATAAATGCTGCCATCGGCGTATTCAATTACACCGTCATTAGACTCAATAATTTTTTCTTTGGCAATAAACTCAGGCTCAATTTTTCCTGAAGAACTAGTTTCTTTAGAACTTTTATTAATTTTTAGCGATGCTAAGAATTTTTTCATATTAGAGTCGTAGTAGTCTGACATTATTGAATATACGTGGATTTAAGTATGAAGTACAACACGGTTTAGAGATTAATGAAATACCTGTTTCGGTGTCTTGAATCCTAATCCCTTCTAGGTCGGTTTTTTAACCGGCGTTCGATCATTTTAAGCTCGTCGTCCGTTACTTTTGATAAAGCTCTTTTTCGGTATGTACTTCTTAACCAATCCATTAAAATTCTCATTGCTCCTTCTTTGTCAACTGCTAAAGAGATCTGCAAACACTTTACCGCTGTCAAAAGTTATTGTCTTAACCCTGGCATTAATTGACCGCAACTTGCTTGGATGTCTTGTGACTGACTCTCATCACCCTAGCGTATCTCCTCTTTCGCTCCATCAAGGCCACAATGGCCTGCTTGTGTCCTGCTCAAACACTGTGTTACCCACCCAGTGTCCAACAGTCCTGCTTATACCAACACTTACTGGACGCTCGCTGATAGGGCTTCTATTGACAATTTGACCTCTTTGCTCAACTCCACTGCCGTATCTCTTTTTTCTCATCTTCTGGCATCTCAGACTCTTCCAAAGAGCCCCTTCAGTAAATTTTCCGCATAGTTATGCTGATAAATCGTTTCATGGCTAATCGGTAACTCTGCAAATACGTGCTCGGCGCTGAGTCGTAAGGCAATCCGGTCAAAGGCGACTTTGAGTACACCAGGCTCTATGCGCCTGGTATTGCGGCTCAGCAGAAATCTTTCCCGGGTAAGATGATCAGCTTTCTTGGGTCGGTAGCCCTTACCACCTTTGTTCCTTAGAATCTCAGTGGAAATGGTGGATATGCTCCCGGCAAGGTTATTGGCAATTTGAGTGCAATCCAATCCTTCTCACATGGTGCAAGAAATCTGGTATCGTACATCTCAGCTCAGATGGATATATTTCATAGCAACTTAACTTGCAGGTCAAGAAGCTGTGGATATTAATCCATTCTCAGCTACTTAACTTTTAGTCAACGTTGCAATTTGCCCTTAAATCCACGGAAATTTAAAAATGCCAAAACGCTACTCGATCGTCAAATATCTTTGTATGTTTTCTTTGGTATGGCTTTCAATGATTGCGCCAAGTTCAAGTTATGGACAAGATTGGATTCCTGATAGGGCTATTAGGTTGATTGTTCCCTACGGGCTTGGGGGAAGCTCGGACGTAATTGCCCGCACGGTTGCTATTGAGCTTGGAAGAAATCTTGGGCAGTCGGTCATAGTTGATAACAAGGCTGGCGGGCAAGGCGTCATCGCGATGCAGGAGGCTGCTCGAGCAGCGCCTGACGGGTACACCATCATTTTGGGGCATGTAGGAACTTTGGCTGTTAACCCCTCAATGATGAAAATGTTACCTTATGATGTAAAAAGAGATTTTGCACCGGTTACATTATTAGCGAAGGTGCCAATGGTTTTTGCGGTAGGTCCAAAATCGGATGCCGTAACGCTCTCACAATTCATTGCTCAAGCTAAATCCTCCCCTGGCAACTTAAGCTACGGGTCTGCTGGCAACGGTAGCGCTGGACAGCTTGCTTTTGAAATGTTGAAATTATCTGCTGGTATAGATGTCATGCATGTTCCGTACAAAGGTACTGGAGCACAGATGACCGATCTTTTGGCGGGAAACATTGATGCGGCTGCTGCGGGTATGCCAGGATTTCTCCCGCACGTTAAAGCTGGGAAAATAAGAATACTGGCAGTTGGCTCCTCCCAAAGGATGCCGAACATACCGGATGTGCCAACGGTTGCCGAGTTAGGTTATAAGAACTTTGAAACCACACAGTGGTTTGGATTGCTTGTTCCCGCTAAAACACCTGATGCGGTCATAGCGCGAATCAATAAAGCAGCTCTAAAGTCTTTGGAATCCACTTCGGTCCAAAAAAGGTTATCCGAAGATTCCAGTATTTCGGTTGGTTTGGGGCCAAAGGAATTTGCTCAATTCATTGCTTCAGAACAAAAGCGCTGGGCTTTAGTCGTGAAAAGCGCAAATCTTACAGCTGATTAAGTCGTAGAAATTAATATCCTATACAGTTTTATTGAATGAAAAAAATTTATGAACGCTAAAAATAATACTAACGAAATTATCAAAGAAGCAGATTTACACGCTCTGGGTAAAAGAGCTTTCCAAAAACTTGGGCTTAGTGAACAAGAGGCAGACGATGTCGTGCGAATTCTTGTATTAGCAGATTTATTTGGGCTATCAACCCATGGACTAAGTCGAATAGAGTCTTATGGGGATCGTTTAAAGATTGGTGGAATCAACCCGCGACCGAATATCCGTATGGAGCGACTAGCCCCAGCGATGATCGGACTGGACGGGGATAACGGAGTGGGACCCTTGGTTGGAATGCGCGCTCTGAACGCAGCCATGGACGCGGCGGCGGAATTCGGTATTGCCGTTGTATTTGCGAGGGGCAGTAACCATTTTGGCCCTATCTCGCCGTACTCATTGATTGCTGCAGAAAGAGGTTTTGCAAGCATTATTGGAAGTAATGCTTCAACAACTATTGCACCATGGGGTGGGTCTGATGCACGTTTGGGTAATAGTCCATTAGGATTTGGTGTACCCAATCCTGGCGGGAAACCATTTTTGTTAGATATGGCGATGAGTGTAGTGGCGCGCGCGAAAATTAGAAACGCATTTAAACGCGGCGAGAAAATTCCAGATACTTGGGGTACGGATATCAAAGGCAATCCAACGACTGACCCAAAAGCGGCTTTAGATGGATTTTTATTGCCGATTGGTGGGCACAAAGGATATGGGTTGGCGCTAATGGTAGATCTTTTTGCAGGTCTTTTATCGAATGCTGCGTACTTGACGCACATTAAGTCCTGGCAAGATGAGCCAGACGAGCCCCAAAATCTTGGTCACTTCTTCATTTTGATTGACACCAAACGGTTGGGATCTAATGAGTGGCTGAGTGCGCGAATGTTAGATTTTGCAAATATTTTGACTGACAGTCCACCTGCTGACCAAAGTAAGCCAGTTATTGTTCCGGGCATGATTGAGTTGGCAAAACTGGAGCGTCAGCGAAGTCAAGGTATTGAGATGAGCTCAGACACTTTAAATTTACTTCGACAGTACTGCGGAGTTTAAAAATGAACGTTAAGAATTTCAAGTTTGTCAGCTCTTTTTTTATTCTTTGCGCTCAACTAGTTTATAGCCCTTGCTCAGTTGCACAATCTAATTACCCAGACAGGCCAATCAAAATGATTGTGCCCTACGTTGCGGGTGGTGCGGCTGATATTACTGCAAGACTAGTGGCGCAAGCAATGTCTGAGAGCTTGCACCAACCTGTTATTGTTGACAATAAGCCTGGAGCAAACGGCACCATTGGTTCGGATATGGTTGCTAAGGCACCACCAGATGGGTATACACTTTTGTTGACTGCTAGTGGACCTTTGGTCATTAATCCACTTTTATATAAGAAAGTACCATTTGATCCTGTAAGAGACTTGTCCCCAATAAGCCTGTTGATTACGTATCAATATGTTTTGGCTGTTCCGTTTCAATCGCCCATTAAAAGTATTGATGATTTGGTCGCAGGTGCTCGTGCCAAGCCCAAAGAATATAGTTATGGGTCTACTGGTATTGGGGGTGGTGGGCATTTGGCTGGAGAATTGTTTGGCCTGCTGGCTAATGCTGAATTCACGCATGTACCCTACAAAGGAGCGTCACCGGCATTAGCAGATTTATTGGGGGGTCAATTAACATTTACCTTCGAACCCTTGGTTACTGGAATTCCATTGATTAAAGCAGGCAAGCTTCGTGGTTTTGCTGTTTCAGGCATTAAACGAAGTATGGGTGCACCAACAATCCCTACGATGAGTGAGTTGGGTTACAAGGGATTTGATATAACCCAGTTTCAAGGACTATTGGCACCGGCAGGTACCGACCCTGCCATCATTCGGCGTTTGAATGCTGAGGCTATCAAAGCATTAAAGTCGCCCACAATCATTCACCGTTTAGTGGATGAGGGTGGCAACGAGATTGTGGGCGGATCGCCTTCAGAATTTGCTCAACAAATTCAATCTGATCTTCGACTCTATGGGAAGTTAATTACAGGTGCACATATTAATCCAGATTAGTGTTGAGCCTATTTTTTACTGAAAGTGTATATGAATCGCTATCAAGTCGACGTATTAATTCAGGGATTTCCGGGACGTGCTGTATGTCACGGAGGCTTGGGTTGGAGTACTGTAACTCTCATTCGCGGTGAAAGCCGAACAATATTACTTGACGTTGGGGCGTTTGGTATGCGCAAACCCTTGGAACGACGTTTAAAGGAGTTTGGGATTGATCCCCAGGATGTCACTGATGTGGTTCTGACTCATGCACACTATGATCATTTGGTTAATTTCACGCTATTCCCGAATGCCAAAATATGGATTGGTAAAGTAGAGCTGGAGTGGGCTGCATCGCAGCCCCCAGGCTTTAATCCTTTGCCAGAGCTTTATGTGCAAGAACTCGTTCACTCAAATAGGGTTTCAAAGCTCGCTTCAGGCGAGGAGTTTATTCCGGGCATTCATGCTTATGCAGTCCCTGGTCATACGCCGGGTCATCTTCTCTTTGTTTTAAACAACGGAGAGAATGATATTTTATTTACGGGAGACTCCGCGAAGAACAGAGCTGAATTACTGTCTCACAAAGTGGTTGACACTGATGATGCAACTCAGAGCGCGCACTCGATTGAGTTAATCTGGCGTTATTGGAGACAAAGGCCTGGAAATCTTTTGATTCCGGGGCATGATTTGTCAATGGTTTTAGACGACAAAGATCAACCGTGCTATCTGGGTGAGCGTGAAGCATCAATGCGAGTCTGGTTTAGTGAGAGCATTGAGCATTCCGATTTAATTGACTTGACCTGCATTTAATCCTTTCTAATCTAATAATTATTTCCCCATGCCCTTCACTAAAGAATTAATTAACACAATAGCCCCAACAGGCAAACTTCGCGCCTCTATTAACTTAGGCAATCCTATTTTGGCAAACAAGAGCGCTGAGACAGCGAAGCCTTTTGGTATCTCGGTTGATTTAGCTAATGCTTTTGCCAACAAGCTGGGCCTAGAGCTAGAGTTAGTTGTTTTTGATTCTGCTGGAAAGTCTGTGGAAGCGGTTACACAGGAGAAGGCGGACATTGGATTTTTCGCAGTTGATCCCCTGCGTGGTGAGGGGATTGCGTTTACTGCTCCTTATGTATTAATTGAAGGTGCGTATTTGGTTAAGGATGAATCACTCGTTCAGAATAACGAGGGTGTAGATGCTGCGGGAAACCGAGTTGTTGTTGGTAAGGGCAGCGCTTATGATTTATTTTTGACCAGAGAAATAAAAGCTGCCCAGATTGTGAGGGCTCCGACTTCACCAACGGTGGTGAGTGTTTTTTTGGAAGGTGGATATGAGGTAGCTGCTGGGGTAAGACAGCAATTGGAATCAGATGCTTTAAAAACTGCAGGTCTTCGTCTCCTTCCGGGCCGTTTTATGGTGATACAGCAAGCTATGGGTATGCCAAAAGATCGTGGCGATATAGCATCGAATTTGCTTTTTGGTTTTGTTGAAGAAATGAAAGCAAACGGTTTTATTGCTGATTCAATGCAAAAGCATGGCATATATGGTGCATCAGTTGCGCCACTAAGTTAGGCTAGCTTGGATCTTATTGAGGTTTCACCTGAATCCGCACCAGGTGACGCCGATAGGTTTAGCGAATTAATTAATGCTGTTGTTTCAATGACTTTGTAAACCTTTGATAGCTAGCCGCAGTAGCTGTGACCAGTAATATCCGTAGAGCCACACATAATTTGTCCAGTAGACGGATTGATCCCTGAAGTGATAGCGCTCGACGTAAACGAACTACTATAGTTATTCACGAAAGAATTATTGCTATCGAAAATAGAGCTATGCGGAACAAATGAACTAATTGAGCTTGAGTCCATAAAACTACTCATTGGGTTAGAGTAATTTGAATTACCAGAGAAGTTGTGACTTGTGTTCCCAAATGCATAAGAGGGACCCGATGCATCAAGGTCAAATTTCTCAACAATGTATTTCACAAAAAGCATAAAGCCTATTGCTATCATTGCCAATCTTGAAAAAAAGGTGAAAATCAATTCTACTTTTTGTGCGTGTGTCATATTAGATCCAAAAAATTAAATAGCGCCTACAGAATGCAATATGTTTTTTACAAAGCGTTACGAGTTTCGGCTAGATCCCCAAGAAGTACCTGATGCATCTATTCCGCCCGGTAAGCATGGGAAGCCAGTAGATGGATTAGTGCTAAACATCTCATCGTAGAATTTGTGGCGCGAGCGTCTATGAACATAAGAAGGACCCGGTGCATCAAGGTCAAATTTCTCAACGATGTATTTCACAACAAACATAAAGCCTATTGCTAAGATCACTACCTTTGACATAAAAAGTATAAAAAATTCGACTTTTTGTGCGTGTGTCATATTAAATCCGTAAAAATTAAAGAAAGCATCTACAAAAACTAATGTTTTATTTGTTTAGGAGATATGACCACGTTAACACCTTTTCATGGAATTTTTTATGTCTCAGGCATAATATTTTACAAATTGGGAATAATCTTCTTGGCTACGTTTTCTAAAGACCTCAATAACGTACCCGGGCTGGTTTTACCAAGCCCCTCGTTATCTGCTCTAGCTTCTTCTTTGGCAACTTTACTGG
>CAITYM010000097.1 GCA_903896615.1 uncultured Burkholderiales bacterium | reverse complement strand
TGTGAACATCTAAACCGATGAATTTGTTAAACTCTTGCATGACTTGCCTCCTAAATTTTGGCTCTGGGCCTGGATTAAAACCCAAGCTTAACCCACGTCGCTTTAGGTTGGCAGGTCAATACATTTTGTCTAGGTTTGACGGTAAGAGTGATAATTCGTTCATGAAAATACCATTTACCAAAATGCAAGGCGCGGGTAATGACTTTGTGGTCATTGATGAAACACGCGTGCAATACGGGTTGAAAGCGCCTCATTACCGCTTTTTAGCTGACCGCCATTACGGTGTCGGAGCCGATCAAATATTAACTGTCAGAGCTGCCCCTAGTCCCGGTGTGGATTTCGAGTACGTTATTCACAACGCAGATGGTGGAGAGGTTGAGCACTGCGGAAACGGTGCCAGGTGCTTTGTCCGTTTTGTGCACGAGCAAGGATTGTCAAAGAAAAACCCAATCCGGGTCAAAGTGCACGGCGGCGAAATTGAACTGCGCGCTCAAAGCGACGGGCGAGTGAGAGTTGATATGGGGCCACCAGTGTTTGAGTATGTGCGCATCCCCTTTGACCCCTCTCAGGCAGTTGAGGTTGATCAAGTTCATTCCAATTCAATTACCAACGCTTTCGCCAGTTGGGGTCTTAACGGTATACAAGAACAGATCCAGCGCCTTGGCTTGAGGGCCAATAATGCAGTTGCTGATGATGTGCGGTATTCGGTATCAGTTCTGTCGATGGGAAATCCGCACGCTGTTATTTTGGTCGATGATGTGGAGGGTGCCCCTGTAGACACGCTAGGTCCTTGGGTTGAGCACCACCCCGCTTTCCCAAAAAGAGTTAATGTAGGGTTCATGCAAATTGTCTCGAGAGGCAGTGTTAAGTTAAGAGTTTTTGAGCGCGGTGCGGGGGAGACTCTGGCCTGCGGAACGGGGGCTTGCGCCGCAGTGGTTGCTGGGATACAAAAGGGCTTGTTAGACTCCTGCGTTAACGTGCAGACCAGAGGCGGCGAGCTGACCATTGAATGGTCTAATGCTTTTGATTCAAAAAGCGTCGCTCCTGTGTTGATGACAGGGCCAGCTGTTAGTGTATTTAAAGGTGAAATTGAAATTAATGAATAATTCAAACATGTCCCCCATTACCGAGGACGATATTGCCAACTTCTTGGTCAATACGCCTGATTTCTTTGTACGTCACGCAGAACTACTTGGGAGTATTCGTTTAAGCAGCCCACACGGAAACCGGGCGGTGAGTCTACAAGAAAGACAGGCTGAGCTGATGCGCGAGAAAATCAAAGGGCTTGAGCTGCGGATGATGGATATGGTTAGAAACGGCGGGGATTACTCCGTCATTGCTGAACATGTCCATGTATGGACGCTGCACCTGTTGCAAGTTTTAAAGGCGATTGACATACCGCACATTTTGGTTAAGCGCATCGAGTCCTCTTTTGATATTCCTCAGGCCGCAGTTAAAGTGTGGGACGTTAGTAAAGCTGCAATGAAGGAGAGTTTTGCTAAGAACTTTAGCGAAGATATACCGAAATTTGCAAGCGCCTTACAGGCACCTTACTGCGGAGCCAATACAGGCTTTGAGGCGGTTGATTGGCTCCCCCGACCCGCTGAGGCTAAGTCGATTGCGCTTATTCCGCTTCGCGCGTATGAGCCCACCAGTGTCACGCCAATTCATGAGGGGGTAAAAGTTCATCCCCCAACGATTGGTTTACTGGTCCTCGCATCTGATGATGAACACCGCTTTCACACAGGAATGGGAACAGTGTTTTTAGAGCAAATCGGAGAGCTTGCGAGTGCCGCTCTAAATAGACTTAGGTGAGTGAGGACTTTAATACTTGGGCTAACCCATTAGAAAATATCCTTGAAGGCTAAACCCACTATCCAAAAAATGCCTGTTGCTCAATCAAAAGATGCAAGTTCATCCGTATATGATGAACTTAAAAATCCTTTGATGCGAGCGTATTTAGACCACGTGCGGTTTGAGAAACGGTTGGCAACCCGGACCTGCGAGCTCTATGTTGAAGATTTAAAGAAACTGAGTGAACTCCTCAGTGAAAGCGGTTTAGAGCCTACACAGGCAAGCAGCGCAGACTTTAGGGGTTGGCTTGCCCGTATGCACAGCTCTGGCAGAACGCCCAGAGGTATCGCACTTATTCTCTCTGGATGGCGAGGTTTTTATGCATGGCTGGGGCGGCAAGGGCATGTGAAGGTGAATCCGGTAGTGGGACTGAAATCACCCAAAGCCTCTAAGCCCCTGCCAAAGGCGCTTAGTGTGGATGATGCAGTCATGCTAGCAGAGTACCGTGCCCCAAGCGAGGTGGACGCGCTGTGGTATGAGCTCAGAGACAGCGCAATGGTTGAACTCCTCTACGGCAGTGGGCTCAGAGTGTCCGAGCTTGCGGGACTTGATGTTGATTCGACGCATTCAAAAATCAGGGGCTGGGTTGATACCGAAGGCGGTGAAGCTCACGTTCTAGGTAAGGGGAGCAAATGGAGGACAGTGCCTGTTGGCGTGCAGGCCGTGCTGGCCCTGAAAGCTTGGATTGAGTTGAGAGCTGAGAAATTAAAGGACGTGAGCGGGTCAGAAACTACGCAAGCTCAGGAGGATCAGGAAGATCAAGCCACTAACGCACTTTTTATCGGACACAACGGAACAAGGCTTACCCCGCAGTCCATTTGGCAAAGACTGCGCAGGCGCAGTTTGCATGCAGGCCTGGCAACGCCTGTGCACCCACACATGCTTAGGCACTCCTTTGCAAGTCATCTGTTACAGTCCAGCTCGGATCTAAGGGCTGTACAAGAAATGCTTGGACATGCCAATATCTCGACCACACAGGTCTATACCCGACTCGACTTTCAACACTTGGCAAAAGCTTATGACAGCGCTCACCCTAGAGCGTCAAGAGTAAAGCCTAGTAAAAAGTAATCTTTAGAAAATAAATACTTGGAGTTTTCGATTTGAAAACGATTCGTTTAAAACCGGGCAAAGACCGGGCAGCCCTTAGAGGGCATCCATGGGTCTTTGAATCAGCTATAGCAAGCGGCGGGGGAGACTCCGGTGAAACCGTGCGGGTAGAGAGTTTTGAGGGTGCGTTTTTAGGGTGGGGGGCTTTTAGTCCTAGCTCAAAGATACGAGTTCGTATTTGGAGTTTTGTTGAGCTAGAGCGCATTGATGAACAGTTCTTTGCTCGGCAAATCAAAAGCAGTGTTCAAGCGCGTAGTTACTTTGATATCCAAAGTGACGGTGTTCGCTTGATCCACGGTGAGGTCGACGGCTTACCAGGTCTCATTGTGGACAGGTACAAAGACACTTTAGTGGCTCAGTTCTTAAGTGCGGGAGTTGAGAGGTTTAAAGCGCAAATTACCAAATCATTAGCAAGCATTGAAGGGGTCACACGAATTTATGAACGCTCAGATGCAGGCGTTAGGACGTTAGAGGGGTTAGAGCCCAAAACCGGGTGGTTGTGGGACTCAACCGTTGCTAGCGGAATTGGGGCTTTTGCAAAAGATGAATCTGTTACGAAAATTATCATTCGTGAACACGATTGGCTCTTGGCACTCGATATTGAAGAGGGTCATAAAACAGGTTTTTATTTGGATCAGCGCGATAGTCGCAAACTCTTTAGCGATTACGCTAGACGTTTGGGCTTTAAAACGGTACTCAACTGTTACTGCTACACGGGCGGCTTCACCGTTGCAGCGCTCAAGGGTATGCAAGCTGCGGGGACCTTGGGTGATGGAGCGTACGTTCTCTCGGTTGATTCATCCGCGCCAGCGCTTGAGAAGGCACAGGCGCAATTAACCCTAAACGGTTTAGATACACCATATGCAGCGTTTAAGGACGCAGACGTGAACGCCACTTTGCGCGAACTTATCCAGGCGGGTCAATCGTTTGACGCTGTCGTTTTGGATCCCCCTAAGTTTGCCCCCTCTGCAGCGCATGCAGAGCGCGCTGCAAGGGCCTATAAAGACATCAACCGTTTGGCTTTTAAGCTTTTGAAACCCAAGGGAGTGTTGTTTACCTATAGCTGCTCGGGGGGAATTTCTGCAGATTTGTTCCACAAAATTGTTGCCTCTGCAGGCACTGACGCAGGAGTAGACGGCTACATCATGCAACGCCTAGGCGCAGCGCCCGACCATCCCATGTCGATTAACTTTCCCGAAGGAGAATATCTAAAGGGTTTGGTGGTCTTGAAGAAATAATCAAAATCCGTTAAAATGCCGGGTTGGCTAAAAACTGTTTGGCCACATTTATATAGACCTTAAGTATTATTAATTAATGCTTTAAAAGGTATTTAATATTAATTATTAAAAAGGCTTTTGCATGCTAATCCCAGCAACCGTACTCACAGGCTTTCTCGGCTCGGGAAAGACCACACTTTTAAAGCGCGTTTTAAGTGAAGCGCACGGGCAAAAGATTGCGATTATTGAAAACGAATTCGGCGAAGAAAACATTGACAACGATATTTTGGTGTCCGAGACGAGTGAGCAGATCATTCAAATGAGCAATGGGTGTGTATGTTGCACCATTAGAGAGGATCTTAGAACGACGCTTAGAGATTTAGCCGCCAAGAAAAGAAGCGGTGAATTAGATTTTGAGCGGGTTGTGATTGAGACCACGGGTCTTGCAGATCCGGGTCCCGTTGCGCAGACGTTTTTTATGGACGATGAGATTGCAGAGTCCTACTTGTTGGACTCTATATTGACTTTAGTAGACGCGGTCCATGCGCAGACTCAACTGAACGACCGTCAAGAAGCTCGCAGGCAGGTTGGCTTTGCTGATCAGATCTTTATCAGTAAGGCTGATTTGGTGAGCGCAGCTGATTTGAGTGCCCTTCAGCACCGCTTAACGCACATGAATCCCCGTGCACCCCAAAAGAGTGTGCACTTTGGCGAGGTTGCAATCTCTGAGGTATTTGACTTAAAAGGATTTAACTTAAACACAAAACTAGAAATCGACCCAGATTTTCTGGCTGAAGCTGAAGATCACCATCACGACCATCACGACCATCACGACCACCACGATCACGATCACGATCACGATCACGATCACGTACATGGTCCAAACTGCAATCACCCCTCACACGCTGAAGCGGGTGAGCACCAAGGACATCATCATCACTATGATGACGATGTTAAAAGCTTCGTCTTTAAATCGAAGAGAGCATTTGATCCTGCAAAGTTAGAAGATTTTTTGGGCGCAATCGTAAATGTCTATGGTCCCAAGATGCTGAGGTACAAGGGTGTTTTGTTTATGAAGGGAACGGATAAGAAAGTGATCTTTCAAGGCGTTCACCAGTTAATGGGCAGTGATTTAGGACCAGCTTGGGGCCGGGAAGAGCCCCGTATGAATAAAATGGTATTCATTGGGATCGATTTACCCAGAGATATTTTTCTACAAGGCTTAGAACAGTGCTTAGTATGAGTACAATCCGCGCGCAACTTGAATTCATTTCGGATTGATAGGAATTTAGGTGCATAACACTTTTAAAGTACTTTAGGCTCTATTGAGTGCAGGGATTGCGTGAAATCGAGTAGTGTGTACTTACGAATAGTTTTAATTTTGATATTTTTTATAAATTAATTTTATAAATTTAAATAATTTAGACTTAACAATTAAATTTGGTAACTGTGTAAGAGGAGACTCGTTGATGACTGCCCCTAAAGCTAAGAAAGCTTCTGCTTCAAAAAAGGTAACTAAAAAAGTGGTAACAAAAAAAGCAAGTACACCTAAGGCAAAGCCTAAAGCTGTCAAAAAACCAGTTGCAAAAAAACCGACCCCCAAAAAAGTAGTCGCTAAAAAAGCGCCGGCTAAAAAAGTCCCTGCCAAAAAAGCAGTTAAACCAGTTGCTAAAAAAGCAGCTGTAAAAAAAGTGGCTCCTAAGCCAAGTACAAAAGCTAAAACCGTATCTAAAAGTGCCACGAAAAGCACTGCCAAATCTACAAAATCAACCAAAGTCTCAGCAAAACCTGCGAAACCGGTAAAGGCTGTGGCAAAAGTAGTTAGCAAAGTTAAAACACCAGTTGCTAAAAAAGTTGTAAAAACTCCGACCAAAGCTGAAATTAAAGCCGCTTCCAAAGCAACAACAAAAGCAAGCCCTAAAGTGGTAGCGAAAGAGAACACAAAAGCTATGGATGAAACTCAAAAGAAATCCCCCCGTGCTGCAAAAGCCATCTCTTTGATGCCCCCGCCTCCTGGGCAGATGGTTGCATCCACAACTGCAAAGGCAAGTTACACCCCTATGTCCACACCCCAATTACCCACGTTGGTGCCAGTAGCCCATAAAAAGGATACAAAGCTAGCTAACAATTGGAAGTCCAAGGCAGTACAAGATTTAAGTGACGAGGAAGTGCTCTCCATGCCGGACTCAGAGTACATGAACGATACTCAAATGGCATTCTTCCGCTTAAAGCTCATGCAGCTTAAAACGGATATTTTGGCCAACGCAGAAGGCACTACAGAGCATTTGCGTGAAGACACCGTCGTGGTTCCTGATCCAGCTGATCGTGCAACGATCGAAGAGGAGCATGCACTGGAGCTCAGAACAAGGGACCGTGAGCGCAAGTTGCTTAAAAAGATTGAACAATCCATCACCCGCATTGATGCGGGAGACTATGGGTACTGTGATGAGACGGGCGAGCCAATCGGTGTTGGCCGACTGTTAGCTAGACCTACTGCAACTTTGTCTTTGGAAGCTCAACAAAGGCGCGAACTCAAGCAAAAAATGTTTGGTGATTAACTAAGAGTACGAAAAAGAAGGCGCTTGCACTGAAGAGTTCAAGCGCCTTTTTTACTGGGAGGTTAAAAAAAGCTAAGTAATCCACTCATAAGCTTATTCAATTTTGTTATTTGCAAATAAATATGAAGGTTTGTATATTCACTTCATATTTTGAATGCAAAATTAAAGAGATGAAATCTCAAACCGTATTAATTGCAGCCGGTTACAAGGGGAGTGGCCCCCATCATTGGCAAACTTGGCTTGAGGGTAAATTGCCAAGCGTAGTGCGTGTAACTCAGGAGTGGGATAAACCGATCATCTCAGTATGGGCTATGAATATTCGAAAAGCCATTGATCAAGCCCCAGGTGCTGTTTGGATCGTGGCGCATAGCTTTGGATGCTTAGCAAGCGTTATAGCCGCGGTTGATAGGCGCGATAAAGTTGCAGGGTTGATGTTGGTCGCACCTGCAGACCCTGACCGGTTCACCCCAGTAGGTATTTCAAGTCATATAGATTGTGAATGCTTAATTCAAAGCATTGAAGTAGTGCTTCCTAAATCCTTGTTAGGAATACCGTGCTTATTTATTGCGAGTACGGATGATCCTTGGTTAACGCACAGTAAGGCAAAATTAATGTCCGAGTGGTGGGGGTCTAAGCTTGTAACGCTAGATGGTGTTGGGCATATCAACACAGAGTCTGGATTTGGTGCGTGGCCAAAAGGATTGGAGCTCTTTAACGAGCTGCGTAAAATGCATGAAATGATGCCACTTGGGGAAATATGTATTGAGCACGCAGATACAGGAAAATCAACTCATAGTAGACAACTTGCCAAAGCACGTCATGTCATGCGAAGAGCACTGCGGCTTTAAAGCATTAGCTCACGGCGGATTGCACTCAGTGAGAGTTGGTTAAAAAGAGATGATGAGTACAGTTTCGTTAATAGGCGTTTATTCATCAATTTTTTCTTCTGAAATTCATTTAGCGCTGCTCGAACACCTTTAATTTTGTAGGCGCAATCAATACCTCTTGACCTTCTTTGAGGCCTCTGGCTCGAACATCTAACTGACTAAGCTCTACTTCAAAATTTTGAGTACCTGTAAGCTTTGTGTTTGGATTGACACTGGAGAGCTCAATACTGGAGAGCTCAATTTTAGAGCTAGCGCCAAACGATAATATTCTGTCAATTCTCACCCGAAGACCGTCCTCCTGTGTATCTAACCCCAGGATGGAGATTTCGTGAGGTCTTGCAAAACCAACTACAGGAGTACCGCTTGGGAAATTTTCTTCATTGGCATGTTTAAAGGAGTGTTGACCAATTGATATGTCCTCACCAGTTGCTTGTCCGTGAAAGTAATTAACGTTGCCAAGAAATCCATACACAAAAGGGTTGGCCGGATGTTCCCAAATTTGCTCAGGAGAGCCGGTCTGCTCAATGTTTCCTTTGTTCATGATCACCACACGGTCAGCGACCTCTAAGGCCTCCTCTTGGTCGTGAGTTACGAAGATAGTTGTTACGTTTAAATCATCATGTAATCTGCGCAGCCAGCGTCTAAGCTCTTTCCTTACTTTTGCATCAAGCGCGCCAAAAGGCTCGTCCAAGAGTAGCACACGGGGCTCAACAGCGAGCGCTCTTGCGAGGGCGATGCGCTGGCGTTGTCCACCGCTGAGTTGACTTGGATACCTGTCAGCTAACCAGTCAAGTTGCACTAACTCAAGGAGTGAGTGAACCTTCTCTTTGATTTGATTTTCTGAGGGGCGTTGGTTTTTGGGCTTTACTCTCATTCCAAAAGCAACGTTCTCAAATACGGTCATGTGTCTAAATAATGCGTAGTGCTGGAACACAAAGCCTACCTGTCTCTCCCTAACGTGCACGTGAGTCGTGTCCTCTCCGCTGATACTGATGACGCCGCTATCTGCTGACTCAAGTCCTGCGATGATCCTGAGTAAGGTGGTTTTGCCGCATCCCGATGGGCCTAGAAGTGCGATTAATTCACCGGAATTGATGCTTAGGCTCACATTGTTGAGTGCCGTGAAAGTACCGAAATGCTTGTTGATGTTTTTAATATCGATGCTCATGGAAGATTCCAATTCATTGTTTCTTAATTTCTTAGATTCTTAATTCGTAGGACGCTCTGGTGGGAGTTCGCCTAATCTTTTTAGCTCCCTGGAATGTTGCCATTCAAATCCAGATTTAATAACCAAGGTGAGTAATGCAAGCAAAGCCAAAAGCGAAGCCACTGAGAAGGCCGCTACAGATTGATATTCGTTGTACAAAATCTCCACCTGTAGTGGCATCGTATTGGTCTCACCCCTGATATGCCCGGAGACAACAGAGACCGCACCAAACTCGCCCATTGCTCTTGCGTTACATAGGATCACACCGTAAATCAGTCCCCATTTGATATTGGGAAGCGTTACGTATCGAAATGTCTGCCATCCGCTTGCACCAAGCACGATAGCCGCTTGCTCCTCCTCAGTGCCCTGCGCTTGCATGAGCGGAATTAATTCTCTTGCGATAAAGGGGAAGGTCACAAATACAGTTGCCAAAATAATCCCAGGAACTGCGAATATGATCTTTATGCCGTGCGCTCCAAGCCATGGTCCAAACCAACCTTGAGAACCAAAGATCAGCACATAAATCAGACCCGCTACGACTGGGGATACTGAAAAAGGCAGATCAATTAAAGTAGTCAGTAAGGATTTGCCGGTAAATTCATATTTTGCGATACACCACGCAGCACAAATACCAAATAAAAGATTAAGCGGAACGGCTACAACCGCCGTGATGAGGGTAAGCTTGATGGCTGAGACAGCATCTGGCTCACTGAGTGCAGATAAATAGGCTGTAAGTCCTTTGTTCAGTGCTTCAGCGAAAACGGTTGCAAGGGGTAACACCAGAAATAAGAACAAAAATGCAAGCGCCGTACTTATCAATAAATAGCGAACCCAAGCGGGTTCAGTTGTACTTGATCTTGCACTTACCCTTGCCCTTGCCATAGAGCGAGTATTCAAAGCGGGTGAGCTCATAGGGTTGCTCCCGTCAATTTTCTTTGCCAACTTTGTAAGGCGTTTATTGATAAAAGCAAAATAAATGAGACCGCTAACAAGACAACTGCAACTGAAGTTGCGCCGGCGTAATCAAACTGCTCAAGCTTTCCGATAATGATCAGAGGTGTGATCTCTGAGACCAAGGGCATATTGCCAGCAATAAAGATGACTGAACCGTATTCTCCAATTGCTCTTGCAAATGCCATTGCAAATCCAGTGAGTAATGCAGGTGCAATTGAGGGAAAGATGACCTTGGAGAAAGTTTGCCAGCGAGTCGCTCCAAGACAAGTTGCCGCTTCTTCTAACTCTTTTTCTGTATCTTCTAAAACGGGTTGGACTGTTCTGACAACAAAGGGCAGTCCAATAAAGATCAATGCAATAACTACCCCATTGGGGTTAAATGCGAGTTGAATGCCTAAGCGTTCAGTGTATTGCCCAACCCATCCGTTACTTGCGAGCAATGCGGTCAAGGAGATACCAGCCACTGCGGTCGGAAGTGCGAAAGGTAAATCTATCAGTGCATCCATCAACTTTTTACCGTAAAAATCGTAGCGCACTAATACCCAGGCAACCAAGAGACCAAAAATCGCATTGACAACTGCGGCTATCAAGGAGGCACCAAATGTGAGCTTATAAGAGGCCATGACCCGCTCAGAAGTTACTGCAAAGATGAACTCATTCCAAGTAATCGATAAAGTCTTAAAGACAAGTGCAGAAAGCGGTATTAGAACGATCAAGCTAAGGTAGAAAACCGTGAATCCAAGCGTTAGCTTAAATCCGGGGAGAACTCTTAACGGGGTTCTAGATGAGTGATTTTGAGGAGGTAAGGTAGTCACGAATTGAGCAATTTAATGGGCAATTGAAGGGTTTAATTCAATTGTTTTTGTATAGCAGTTTAGATGAAAGGATAGATGAAACGGTAGATGAAACGGTAGATGACTCTTTAAGATCATCTACGTTTGCATTTGCATTTGCTTTTGCTTTTGTTTTAGAAAGAAATTCAATCCTTAGACTTTTGGAGCTTATTTCTTGAGATAAATTTGGTCAAAACTTCCTCCGTCAGCAAAATGGTCTTTATCTGCCTTTGTCCATCCACCAAATGCTTCATCAATTGTGAAGAGTGTGAGTTTTGGAAATTGTTTGCCGTACTTGGCCTTTGCTTTTTCTGAGGTAGGTCTGTAAAAATTTCGACCAATAATGTCTTGACCCTCATCAGTGTACAGGTACTCAAGGTAAGCTTGTGCGACTTGGCGTGTACCTTTGCGGTCTACATTTTTGTCAACAACTGCTACAGGGGGCTCCGCCAAAATGCTGATAGAGGGGTAAACGACATCTACCTTATCGCCAAATTCTTTTTCAAGTAGGTAGGCCTCATTTTCCCAGGCTACCAATACGTCTCCTTGCTTGCGCTGAGCAAACGTGACAGAAGAGCCTCTGGCCCCTGTGTCTAAAACGGGAACATTTTTATAAAGCGCTTGAACAAACTCTTTGGCCTTAGCGTCTGAGCCACTCTTGCGTTTAGCAAACTCCCATGCGGCCAAATAATTCCAACGCGCACCTCCCGAGGTTTTGGGATTAGGCGTGATAACACTCACTCCTGGTTTGATCAAATCATCCCAATCCTTAATGCCTTTGGGATTTCCCTCTCGCACAACCAAGATGATTGTTGAAGTATAGGGAGAGGAGTTATGAGGGAGTTTTTTTTGCCAATCCGCAGGGATTAAATTACCGTGATTGTGGATCGCATCTATGTCCCCGGCTAAGCCCAGAGTCACAACATCTGCATCAAGCCCCTCGATGACTGAGCGGGCTTGTTTACCGGATCCGCCGTGAGACTGTTTGATAACGACATCTTGACCGGTTTTGCCTTTCCAAAATTTAGTAAATGCCGCATCAAAGTCAACATAAAGCTCCCTTGTCGGATCGTATGAGACATTGAGTAGGGTAACGCTGTTAGTTTGTGCATGCACAGGCGTTACAACGGTCAATAAAGTCAGCAAGGAGCTGGCTAATAAGATGTGAATTGTTTTTTTGGGATTCATTTGAAGCTCATTCCGTTTTTTTAGCTAAACGTAATTTTCACAAACTTCAGATGAATACGGAAATAACTAATCTTCACATGATTAGCAGTATTTCTTATAAAGAACGGCTTCTTTGGGTATGATGCAGACCATACAAAATCTAGAGGAAGTTGCAATGACCACGGATCAATTGTCAAATCAATTGTCAAATCAATTCCCTAATCAACTTCCAAGTGCGCCCTACGGGACTTTCGCACCTGAAGGCGGGCGCACCATTAAAAAGCCTTTGACGTTAAATCAGCTATTGCAGATGCACACCAAGGGTGAGAAGATCACCATGCTGACCGCCTATGACGCCACATTTGCCGCGCTCGCTGATGCGGCCGGCGTGCACTGCCTTCTGGTTGGAGACTCTCTTGGGATGGTATCGCAGGGTTTGCCCAGCACTTTAGCCGTAAGTTTGGAGACCATGTGTTATCACGTAGAGAGTGTTTGTAGAGGTCTTGCCCGCGTTCAAGGCAGTGCGTGGTTGATCGCTGATCTGCCCTTTGGCAGTTACCAAGAGTCTAAAGAGCAGGCTGTGCGCAGTGCTGTTGCTTTGCTCAAAGCCGGTGCAAACATGGTAAAGCTTGAGGGGGGTGGTTGGACGGTGGAGGTTGTAAGTTTTCTGGTTGAAAGAGGCATTCCTGTGTGCGCACACTTGGGGTTAACGCCCCAGACTATTAATGCACTTGGAGGATATAAAGTGCAGGGAAGGGGGGAGGCAGGAGCTAAGTTGCGTGCAGATGCGGTGGCATTAGAGAAAGCTGGGGCTTCGATGTTGGTTTTAGAAATGGTTCCAGCAGATTTAGCCCATCAGATTACGCAAGACTTGATGGCATGCCCCACCATTGGAATAGGCGCTGGCAACGCAACGTCCGGTCAAGTTCTTGTCATGCACGATATGCTTGGCGCGAATATAAATAAAAATCCAAAATTTGTGAGAAATTTTCTCGTAGACTCATCCGGGATCCAACAAGCGTTTAAGTTGTATGTTCAGGAAGTGCAAAGCGGCAAATTTCCAGATAATAAGTTGCACGCTTGGTGAATGAGTTCATAGGTCCCAAGGATTTACAAAATAACGTCCCTTTTGAAAGTCTGAGCGGTAAACAGCCTCATGCCATCCTCCCTAGCTATTGAATATTAACGCATCCAAAATAGTTACTCATGCAGAAAAAACGCGGTTTTTTTAATACATCAAAAAATTCACAATATACATTCAGTTGATTCAGTAAGTGCTTAATTTTAAATAATATTTCTACTAAATAAATTTAATCAAAACATTCCTAAGTTATTGATTTCATTGAAATATTTACGAAAAACCGATACAAAAAGCTAAAAACCTGGTAAAGTGCAAATAAGTGGTATTTTGTGGGAAATTGTGTGAAGCAATTTGCCTGCGGTTCGTTTGCATCAAAAAGGTTTTACATATCGTGTTTCAAGGCGCTTCATCGCTCAGCTTAGACGGGAAGGGACGTTTATCGGTTCCTACTCGCTATAGGGAATTGCTGAGTGCAACTGCATCTGGTCAGCTCACTTTGACCAAACATCCGCATGGATGTTTGATGATGTTTGCGCGTCCGGAGTGGGAGCGTTTTCGCGAGCGTATTGCGAGTCTTCCTATGTCAGCGCAGTGGTGGAAAAGAATATTTCTAGGTAACGCGATGGATGTTGAGATGGACGCTACTGGGCGCGTATTGATTTCGCCGGAGCTTAGGGCTGCAGCTGGACTAAGTAAAGAGATTGTTTTGCTAGGAATGGGAAATCATTGCGAGTTGTGGGACAAAGCAACTTATGAAGAGCAAGAGGCAAAAGCTTTGCAAGGAGAAATGCCCGATGTTTTTAAGGAATTTTCTTTTTGAAGGACTCTAGTGACTTCCCCATGGACACACACGCCTGTGATGCTACACGAGGCCCTCGAGGCGCTAGCGATCCACAAGGACGATACATACATCGATGCCACGTTTGGGCGAGGCGGTCACGCGCGGGAGATTTTAAAAAGACTCTCAAACCAGGGGAGATTGATTGCCTTCGACCGGGACCCGGAAGCTGTGAGAGTAGCTCAGCAGATCAACGACGATCGGCTAAAGATCCTTCACAGCGGTTTCAGCGACATTTGCGAACTGCCTTCAAACAGTGCGGCTGGAGTGCTTTTGGACTTGGGAGTCAGCTCACCTCAAATCGACAATCCTGCCAGGGGTTTTTCATTTCGGTTCGATGGTCCTTTGGATATGCGAATGGACTCGACCCGAGGCGTGAGCCTTGCCGATTGGTTAAGCAAAGCTTCGGTAGAGGAGATTGCGCAAGTGATTCGTGAATTCGGAGAAGAGCGTTTTGCAAATGCGATTGCCAAAGCAATTGTTGCAAGGCGCGATGAAAAAGGTTTGCCCAGCGGCACAGCAGAACTGGCTAGGTTGGTGGGCGAGCAGGTGAGAAGTCGGGAGTATGGACAAGATCCGGCAACAAGGACTTTTCAAGCTTTCCGTATTTTTATTAATGCAGAGCTTGATGAGCTTAAAGCAGCGCTTGAGGGCGCGTTAAACGTATTAAAGCCAGGGGGGCGATTGGCCGTTATTAGTTTTCATTCCTTGGAGGACCGAATTGTGAAGCAGTTCATCGCTCGCCACTCAAAGGAAGAGTACGACCGAAGGACTCCATTTGCAGCGCCAAAGATCATGGCGCTTAAAGCATTGGAGCGGGTTAGAGCGACCCCGCAAGAGGTGAAAATTAATCCGCGAAGCAGGAGTGCAATATTGCGTGTGGCTGAAAAACTTGGGCAGCCTGCATGACGCGAATTAATATCTTACTAATGTTGGCTGTGATTGCCAGTGCGCTTTATTTGGTGCGCACTCAATATGAGTCGCGCAAACTGGTCACTGAGCTGGACCGAGCAAATGCAGAGGCCCATAAGTTAGAGGTCGAATACAACCGTTTAGATGTCGAGCGCGGCGCAGAAGCGACACCAGTTCGGGTAGAAAAGCTCGCCCGCGAGCAACTGAGAATGCACTCTATTACACCTGCTATTACTTTGTATGCAACTCCCAGTGGAGAGGTATCTAAGATGGGCGGAGTAGTTAATAACGTTGAGGGGGCGCAGTGATCGGTCGCAGCGTCAAATACACCTCTAGTCCATTATTGGCAAGTAAAACGCCAATTTGGCGAAGCCAATTTATTGTGGCTGTAATTGCTCTGGGCTTTTTAGGTTTGGTGGTTCGAGCCGCTTTTGTTCAAGTCCTTGATAACTCGTTCTTTAAACATCAAGGGGAGGTTAGGTTCGTTAGAACGCTTGATCTGCCTGCGAGCCGAGGAAAGATACTAGACAGAAACGGGTTGATTCTTGCGTCCAGTATTCCTGTGCCCAGCATTTGGGCAAGTCCAGAAGATATTGACAGAGATCCTGCAAAGTTAAAAGAACTATCGACTCTGTTGGGCATTACGCCAAATGAGCTTGACAAAAAGCTAGAGGATGAGGATAAAAATTTTGTTTGGTTAAAGCGCCAAGTCGATGAGCCTATTGCTCAACAAATTGGGGATTTAAAGATCAAAGGTGTTTTCTCCCGGATGGAGTACAAGCGCGTATATCCCGAGGGAGACGCTGCGGCGCATATCGTAGGATTCACCAATTTTGAGAATATTGGGCAAGAGGGGATGGAGTTGGCTTACAACTCCCAACTCGGTGGAAGATCAGGCACTAGACAAGTTATTAAAAACAGACTTGGACAAGTGGTTGAGGACATTGGCGAGATGGTGCCCCCAATGGACGGACGTGATTTGCAACTGAGTATTGACTCAAAGGTTCAATTCTTTGCATATGAAAAATTAAAAGATGCAGTAACCCTTCATAAAGCACAGGCAGGAAGTGTTGTTGTCTTAGACGTTCAAAACGGAGAGGTTTTGGCGCTAGCAAATTACCCAAGCTTCTCGCCCGAGAAAAGAGATAAGTTAAATGGTGAGCTACTTAGAAATAGAGCGCTAACAGATACTTTTGAGCCGGGCTCAACCATGAAGCCGTTTGTGATTGGATTAGCGCTTGAGAAAGGAATCGTCAAGCCTGAGACTTTGGTTCAAACTGGAAACGGACATTTAAGCATGTCAGGGGTGGTGATATCAGATTCACATGCCCACGGAACAATCAATGTGCGTGAGGTTATTCAAAAGTCAAGCAACATAGGTGCTGTAAAGATTGCGCTTCAATTGCAGCCTAAAGATATGTGGGAAATTTATACGCAGGTGGGCTTTGGTCAAAAGCCGCAGATACCCTTTCCGGGCGCAGTCTCAGGAAAGCTGAGGGCGTATAAAACATGGAGACCTATTGAGCAGGCAACGATGAGCTACGGGTACGGATTGTCCACTAGCTTGTTTCAGTTAGCTCAGGCCTACACACTATTTGCAGGCGACGGCGAAGTCATTCCAATGAGTTTGATTAAGCGAACAGAAAAGCCCGTAGGAGCCAAAGTACTGAGCGCCTCCAATGCGTCTGAGCTTCGCAGTATGTTGCACATGGTGACAGGACCTGGAGGAACTGCGCCTTTGGCTCAAACAATGGGCTACTCAGTAGGCGGCAAAACAGGTACTGCGCATAAACAAGAAGGTAAGGGCTATTCCGCAAAAAAATACAGAGGATTCTTTGTTGGATTGGCGCCCATTGAGCAGCCAAGAATCATAGTGGCGGTCATGATAGATGAGCCAACTGATGGGCTTTATTTCGGCGGGGACAATGCAGCGCCCGTATTTAGTCAAACTGTTCAACAAACCCTACGTTTGCTTGGCGTTCAGCCTGACATGGCCGTAAAACCACAGGTATTTAGTGCAGAAAAGGATTCATTGTGATCCAAAACCTAACTAATTACTCTGAAGCATCGCAGTGGCTAAAAAGCAAAACGCAGGGTTCACTTTGCGGTGATAGTCGGGTCATACAAGCCGGGGATGCTTTTATTGCGTGGCCAGGTTATGCTCAGGACGCAAGAGCTTATGTAAATAGTGCATTAAACAAAGGGGCAAAAGCCTGTTTGGTTGAGAAAGAGGGCGTAGAGGCTTACAACCAAAATTGGGATGAATCTTTAGTAGCTACTTATCAAGGACTCAAGGCAGATGGTGGTTTAATCGCCGATGCGTATTATGAGCACCCAAGTCGCAGTGTAGAAGTACTGGCAGTAACGGGTACCAACGGTAAAACTTCAATTGCTTGGTGGTTAAGCGCTGCGCTCGCAAAACTGGGGAGTAGGTGCGGCGTGATTGGTACGTTAGGTGTGGGTGAGATGAAGCCCTCTGATAATCAAGCTAGTCCATCTGAGTTACTGAAAAACTTTAAGGCGAATGGGCTCACCACGCCTGATCCATTCACTTTAAACCGAAGTTTAAAACAATTTAAGGATTCAGGCGTTAAGTACTGCGCCCTTGAGGCCTCCTCCATAGGCATAGTGGAGCACAGGCTCAGTGGTACGAAAATCAATACAGCTATTTTTACAAATCTGAGCCGGGATCACCTAGATTATCACCAAAGCGTAGAAAACTATTGGAATGCAAAGTCTTCCCTATTTGATAGCCCGGAGTTGGTTTGTGCAGTTATTAATGTAGATGACCCAAGGGGGGTGGAGTTATATGAGCGCTTGCAAAGTAAAGGTCAGAATAAAGATTCGAAATTAAAAATAATCAGAGTCAGTGAATCAGGCAATGGAGACCTAAATGCAACCAACATCTCCTACCCAAATTCACGCGGGGGACTTGGGTTTACGGTAATCAATAGCCAAGTAAATGAAGGTCTGCAAAGTACTCTTATAGAAACATCATTAGTAGGCCGTTATAACGTATCCAATTTATTGTGTGTGATTGCAACGTTATGCAACTTAGGCTATCGATTGGAAGATATTGGTCGCGTTTGCTCCGAGATTTCTCCAGTCGTTGGGCGTATGCAGTCCATTAATCAAAGGACTTTGACGGCTCCGTTGGTCATTGTTGATTACGCGCACACACCAGACGCGCTTGAAAAAGCACTTGAGAGTCTCAAACCCTTGACCAAATCAGGCGGACAACTGCACTGTTTGATTGGTTGCGGAGGGGATAGAGATAAGGGTAAGCGCCCACAAATGGCGCTTGCAGCCTATAAAAATGCGCACAAGGTGTTATTGACTTCAGATAACCCACGATCAGAAAATCCGCAAACTATTATTGAAGATATGCTTCGCGGGCTCGAGGGTTTAGATCGTTCCAAAATTTTGATTGAAGTTGACCGAGCACAAGCGATTCAGGCAATCCTTAAAAACTCCACGGCCGGCGATATCGTTTTGATTGCAGGTAAGGGCCATGAAGACTATCAAGAAATAAATGGCATCAAAACAAAGTTCTCAGATACCGAACAAGCATTGAGCGTGATGGAGGTGTCGCAATGAATATAAATTCAAAGACCATCCATCAAGAATTAATGAGGACAGATCTCAAAAATATTCATTCCTTGCTAAAGGGATCCGAAATCATTGGAAATGCAGACACTTTTATTGACCGCGTACAGATGGATTCAAGAGACGTACAAAGTGGGGATCTTTTTATAGCCTTGAAGGGGGATAGATTTGATGCCCATGACTTCTTGGCCGATATCGCAGCAGTGCCTGGCGTAACCGTGGTTGTAAATAAGAGTGCAAAGCAGGTTGTCGAAAAACTAAAGTTAAATGCAGTATGTGTGGACGATACCCGGCGTGCATTGGGTGAGCTTGCAAAAGGTTGGCGAATGCACCATCCTCTTCCACTGATTGCGGTTACAGGCAGTAACGGCAAGACAACTGTCACGCAAATGATTGCGAGCATATTAAGTGTACATGCAGGGGACAACGCACTTGCGACAAAGGGGAATCTAAATAACGATATAGGATTGCCGCAAACTTTGCTGAGACTAAGAACACATCACACTTGTGGTGTGGTTGAGTTGGGAATGAATCATCCTGGAGAGATTGAATATCTTGCGAACATTGCTCAACCAAATGTTGCTCTGATCAATAACGCTCAGCGTGAGCATCAAGAGTTTATGAGCACAGTACAGGCTGTTGCGATTGAAAACGGGCAGGTAATAAATTCACTAAACGCGAGCGGCGTCGCAGTATTCCCAGCAGATGATGAATTTACATCCATGTGGATCAAAATGTGCGCCGATAAGCGCTACCTCACATTTAGTGATCTAGTGACTTTTGAGGAAAAGGAGTCTAAAGGTTCAGGTGAGGTGTTGGCTACAAACTCAGCATCAGTTCAACTCGTGAGTAGTGAATACAAGGACGGATCCTGGGCTTTGCGTGTTAATACACCGGTTGGGATTTTAGATCTCAATCTACATATTGCGGGGCAACATAACGTTAAAAATGCGCTCGCTGCGGTTGCTTGTTGCTTGGCTCTAAATGTGCCCTTGGCGCATATAAGTCAAGGACTTGATCAATTTCTCCCAGTCAAGGGGCGCTCACGCTCGTTGAAGCTGAAATTTGGGGGGGCTGCGCGTGACGCTGATTCTTTAGGCGAGTTGGAGACAACGGTTGATGTTATTGATGATACGTATAACGCCAACCCAGATTCTGTTATTGCGGCATGTAACGTATTGACTCAAATGAGTGCGCCAACTCTATTAATACTTGGAGACATGGGCGAGGTCGGGAACGAAGGGCCTAGCTATCATAAAGAAGTCGGAGAGTACGCCGCGCAAAAAGGGGTTGACGCTCTTTATGCACTAGGTGAACTTACGCGCTATACCGTTGAAGCGTTTAATCACAGCG
>CAITYM010000096.1 GCA_903896615.1 uncultured Burkholderiales bacterium | reverse complement strand
TCATTGCGGAAGGATTGAGTTTTTCATCACTCAGCCAGCGTCCCAGTCAGTGTGGAGGGAGATGGGGGGACAACTCAATTTGTGTGAGAACGGCGAAGCTCCTATGCAACTATGCTCAAAGGGGGTGTTGATTCCAAATGGATTAACGTGTCCCGATAAGACCAAAGCAGTGGATACAGACGAAATTAAGGAATCAATCAAGAGAGCCGTTGCACAGGGCTCCCTAACTCCTGCGTTGCTGCACCAAAGGCTAATGCCCAAGGTAGCACAATGAAACATCTAAAACGGGTGCTTCTTACCGCCCTTTTGTCGCTAACAGCTAATTTGTTCGTGGCCGCTCAAACACTTGCGCCAGGTGCATGTACGCAAAGTACTAAGGCCTCTTGCGTTGATTCAACTCCATGCAAAACCGATGCTAGTGGTAATACAGCGTGTTTGGCAGGTGCAACACTTACAGTAGGGGCTGTCTCTTTGGTACAAAGTTGTTGGCAGTACGGATATACATATACATGCCAAGGTACATCAACGAATACATGTATGCAGTATTCAAGTAATTCTTTATGCACTCAGGCAAGTTCTAATTGCAACGGTTACTTGGGAGAAACTGGGAGTTGTAATTCATGGACCAATTCGTATTCTTGTCAAACACAGGCTGCTATTACCACTCCTCAAACTCAATGCTCAAGCAATTTAACCAGCGCACTGGCTATAGCTGCCCCCATAGCCAAAAGTAGTAACTTTGTCCAAGCAGCTTTGGCACTTGAAATTGCAAATGAGACACAAACGTACTCTACTAATTCAAATAATATTTTTTACGGCGTGAGCGAAGCTTGCACTGTGGGAGACTTGGGGATTAAGAACTGCTGTCGAACGACGCCGGGTGGTCAATCAAATGGGGTGGTTTTTACGATGGTATTTGGGGCTACTGGAACAATTGTTAAGTATGCGGGCGAACAGGCAATAGACGCTGCCTCACCTTATGTCTTTGACACTTTGTACGCCATAGGCAACCCCTACTCGACAAGCATGTATCAATCAATGATTGAGTCAGCCAATATTGTTGCAACAGAAGGGGGTGACATAGTTGCAACGCAGTTTGCAGCAGGGGGAATGTCTTTGGGGGCATACGGGTTCACTTACAGTAGCGTTGCATTAACAGGGGCAGCAGAGGCAAGCGCTGGATTACCTCTTGGCACATCAGGTGTTTATTTCAACCCTTACGCCTTTGCCGCGTACGCTGCGATTCAAATCATAGAAAATCTTGCAAGTTGCACACAAGCAGAACAACTGCTTGGCGTTCACCGGGGAGCCGACTTGAGTCAGTTCGAGAATCAATACTGTTCTAATAAGCTACCCATCATAAATACATGTATAGAGTGGACTAGCAAATATTGTTCATTCAATTCAGTACTAGCAAAGATCATCAACATACAAGGGAAAGCGCAATTAGGTCTTGACCCAAGCAATTGCTCTGGGCTGACTCAAGCCCAACTGACGCAGTTGAATATGAGCAAGATTGACTTTAGTCAATTCACTGCCACGATGACTTCACGAGCTCAAGCGAATTTACCAACTAGCTCAACCATGGGCGCAAACTACCAGCCCATTGTGAACGCCATGAAAAGCGGTAGTTCTCAAAACACCGGCTCAGCCGTTCTACCGTCTTCTAAATAAACCATTTTAAGGAATCATAAATGACACAGAAACTGAAATTTCAAATCAGCATATTGATATTGTCAATTGCCTTTGTAAGTAGCTCTGGCTGCGCACTCTACCTCTCTACGGTGAACAGGACACAAAGCGCAAATTTAGTCATCAATAAAGACAATATAGCGCGACTTGAATCGCAAAATTCCGAGATGGAGAAAACCAAAAAATCCGATACGGACGAGATCAATCAAACAGCCATTGAATACGCGAAATTGAAACAACAAGTCGACTTACTTCAAACCCAGGTATTAGCGTTTTCTAAACAAGCGATGGCTTGCGAAGTACTAAAAACCCACCGTATTAATTAATTGAGAATGGATACACATATGAATAGCTACACCAAATTTCTTCACTTAAAACAAACATTAGATTTCAAACATAAATCTAAACCAATGAACTTAAAAGCAGAAAAGCTTCTAGAGCAAATTGCTATTAGCTTCGCCAATGAGTCGCCACTAACTGTGTCTGAGGCTATGGCATTAGAGAGCATCGCCTCGCCTGCAACGTTACACAAAAAGATTACTGAATTAATCTCAAATGGATGGATTAAGATCGTATTTGAAGGGATAAATAAGAGGACCAAATACTTAGTCCCAACAACTCAGTTGAACAACTACTACGTCACTTTATCCAAGTTAATGGCTAAAAGTTAAGAAACTTCATTAGGAAATAGCTCAAGCTGTAACTTGTATGGGGAAAGCGTAATCACCTGGTTGTGTACTCGGACTGAGGATGAAGCGAAAACTAGTTTAAGTAGGAGC
>CAITYM010000095.1 GCA_903896615.1 uncultured Burkholderiales bacterium | reverse complement strand
GACTCCTTTGATCATGAACACGGCCAGTATCAACATTTAGAGGACCACGGATACGGTCATAGCCAAGATCAAAACAACAACCACTCAGAGAGCTTGTACATAGATCCGCATTTTGAAAAAGATCTAAATGATTTATCTATGGATTTATCGCGCAATTTTGAGTCTGCTCAAAATACCAAAAAAAATTCAAGAACAAATTCCAACTCAAACCCGCAGCACAAGCAACAAGAGGACATAAACTTGTCAGATCCGTTGCTCTCGGAGCTGTTTGAGCAATTGCATCAACCCCCCCAAGATGAATTGACTCAAAATTGGAAAATAATTGCAACCAGCGTTAATATTTTGAGTCAACGCATGGCGCAGCGCCGTGATCTACAAGAAAGATTGACAAAATTAGATATCGAACTTGAGAGCCTGCGCTCCAACATACTGCATGATTTAGAAGATATTCAAAAGGCAGCAGACCAACAACTCTCAATGGCTCGTCTTCGTGCCGAGGTCTCTACACTTGCACAGGCTCGCCTAGCCTCACGTTTGAAACAAAAGAGTAATTAGTTCGAGTTATCAAACCGCATTTCTAAAAAAACTGCTTCTCTAAATATTTCTGTATCTAATTCAGCATGAGTCAGCGCGCCTAGTGATCTGCTAGCCCCTTGAGAGTGAATCTGTTCACAAATAAGTTAATTGAATTTAAGCTGCTATAAAACTTTCAACTTGAAAGTAAAATCTAAACTTAACTATTTTCTACTTCCTCTATGAACATGGCTTTGTTCATAGCACTTTAGGCGCCTCCAAACCTAAATCCAAGCCATTCTTAGATAACTGTTACCTATTGGATTGAAAAATTCACCGAGAACTTCCTTTAAACTCAATACTTAATTGACAACTTTCAAGTTTTTCACTCTACTTCTTAAATTAGCCATTTAAATAACCCGAGAACGCCAATGTTAGATCGTCTAAACCAATCAGTCCCCATTCGGTACACCACCTTCTTTGTTGCGTTAGCAGGGTTTTGCTTATCCCTTCTTTTTACAGTGGTTACGGGTCACGGCTTATTTGAGCTCTTTGTCTTTGCTTTACTAACTGGGGTGGGTGTTTATGATCTTCAGCAAAAACATCACTCTATACTGCGCAATTACCCCATCTTGGGTCATATGCGCTTCATGCTCGAATTCATTCGTCCTGAGATAAGGCAGTATTTCTTTGAAAATGAAACTGAAGCAACACCTTTCTCGCGCTCTCAGCGCAGCTTGGTTTACTCAAGAGCAAAGGGGGAGTCTGACAAACACCCCTTTGGTACTGATTTGGACGTGCGCGCGACTGGCTATGAATGGATTACGCACTCCATATCCCCCTCTAAAATCGAATCGCAAGATTTCAGGGTCAAAGTAGGCGGCGATCAGTGCACAAATCCCTACTCAATCAGCCTATTCAATATCTCTGCTATGAGCTTTGGCGCGCTGAGTGCCAATGCCATATTGGCACTCAACAAAGGGGCAAAGTTAGGCGGTTTTGCACACGATACGGGTGAAGGCTCCATCTCCACCCATCACCGAGTGCACGGAGGTGACATCATTTGGGAGGTCGCATCAGGCTACTTTGGTTGCAGGGACGAGACGGGTCACTTTAGTCCGGAGCAGTTTAAGAAAAATGCACTTGATCCTCAGGTAAAAATGATTGAGATCAAACTCAGTCAAGGTGCCAAGCCAGGTCACGGCGGGGTGCTCCCCGCCTCCAAGGTGACGCCCGAGATTGCAGAGGCAAGAGGTGTTCCGCTCGGCGTTGATTGCGTCTCTCCTTCAGCACACTCTAGGTTTTCAACTCCTCTTGAGATGATGGCCTTTGTCGCAGAGCTGAGACAATTATCAGAGGGCAAACCGGTTGGCATCAAACTGTGTATTGGTCACGCTTGGGAATGGTTTGCAATTGTTAAGGCAATGCTTGAATCCAAAATAAGACCTGACTTTATCGTCGTCGATGGTGCTGAAGGCGGAACTGGCGCTGCGCCACTTGAGTTTTCGGATCACTTGGGTATGCCACTCCAAGAGGCACTCAGGTTGGTACATAACACCTTGGTCGGAGCAGGCCTTAGGGATCAAATCAAAATTGGAGCAAGCGGCAAAATTATCAGCGGCTTTGACATCGCCAGAGCCCTCGCATTAGGTGCGGATTGGTGTAACAGTGCACGCGGCTTCATGTTTGCTGTGGGCTGCATCCAAGCTCAGACCTGCCACACAGGCAATTGTCCAACAGGTGTAGCGACACAAGATCCTGTGAGACAAATTGCCCTTGTCGTCCCAAACAAAGCAGAACGAGTTTACGGATTTCATAAGCACACCTTAGAGGCGGTCAAAGAAATTTTGGAGGCTGCGGGGGTCCAAAAGCCAAAAGATTTAAATCTACACCACATCATTCGTCGCATCAGCGAACACGAGGTCAAACCTTTATCAACCCTTTTCCCCGATCTTGAGAACGGAATACTCTTGAACCTAAAGGAGAAAACAACCGTGGATGATAAAAGCGAAAAAGAGGCACAGTTAATTCAGAAAGAGATTTTTCATATCTTTACCGAATACTGGCCTTTGGCCCAAGCCAATAGTTTTGCGATGAAGTCTTAATGCATATCGAAGAGTATGCTCGCTCTTGAACTCGTAAAAGGTAAATTTGGATTAATCATTTTCATATAATTTTGATTAATTCAAGTTTAAAGAATAATGTGAAGTTATAAATTCAGATAATCAGTGCGGTTCAGTATAAGAATCTGATTAGAGTTAATTCTCTGCAACTGCTGAAGGTCTAGGAAAAACAACCATCGCATCTTTACGTGCCTGAGAAACTGTTTTGACTTCAGCAGATTTATCTGCGGCTCGCTCACTAAGGGCTACCTTGTCCTTTGCTTCCCTAGATTCCTTAGCTTCCTTAGCTTCCCTGTTATCCTTGGCAGCCTTGGCTTCTTTCACAGGTTTTGAGTCTTTGGCGTCTTTGGACTCTTTGACTTCCCTGGTTTCCTTAGCTTCCTTAGCTTCCTTAGCTTCTTTTATCTCAACCGTCTTTGGCTCAGGCCTTAGTTGCTTGGCCTCTTTCACAGCCACTTCCGCGTGGGGTTGAGGGGTTTTTACGGCTGCTTCCTTTTCTTTACCTGCACCCTCTAATTTAGCGCCTGGCTTAGGCTCTTGTCTAGGAGCAACTGGGGGCGGGGTAGCCGTTTTTACTTCAGGTTTTTCTTTGGACTTAGCGTTTGCGGCTTCCAGCTCTTTTCTTAACTTTTGAATCTCCCCCGCACCAGCAGCTTGTTGAGTCGGGGCAGGTCGATTCGAGAGAGCTTGCACTTTTGCGTCAAGGGTTTGAATTTCTTTTTCCAGTGCTTGCAACTTCACTTCTAAAGACTTGCTGGATTGGTCAGCAACTTGGCTGGGCATTGAGGCCATTTGTTTGTTAATTTCATCAAACTTACCCTGAAGCTTATCTTGATTTTGATTCATCACCTCAAGCTTCTCGGTCAACTCGTTCATTGAGCGGCTTGCCTGAGTAAAGGCACTTACCGTTGCGTCCAAGTCAACGATACGTTTACCAACCGCTAATGACATCGAGTCGAGTTGGCCAATGTTTAACTGCATTTTTGTGGAAATCCCAAAAAATGTTCCAAGACCAATCACCAAAAAAGTCAACATGGCAATCACCATGAGTCGAGAATTTCGGATATTACTTTTATGGTCCTCACTCACACTGTCCATCACCAAACGCATGTCATGACTGACATCAGCAGCTACAGACGCTGAGCGGGTTGAGACCTCTGCAGAGCTTAAAACAACGTCGGTTAGTTGTTCAAGTTGTTTGGCCACTTCAACTGAGTTGAGCGCTTGGCTTTGAAGATCATCAAGTCCTGAGGCCAATTCTTCAGTTTCATCAACTGCACCTTCCTCAGCCCCCTCTACTCCCTCCTCATCAAACTCTTCGTATTGCTCGCCATCAACATGCTCTACGGTTGGAATAAGTCCAGCAGGCACAAATCCTTCACCTGCGTCTGCTCCATCAGCACCGCCTTGGTTTGTTGGGTTTTCGTTGTCTTGCGCCATTCTGGTTCCTTGTCTACCCCGTATGCCTAGAAATCACACGGATTTATTTGTCAAATTCGTCAAGCTTGTGATTCAAAGATTTAACTTGATCATTAATTGCAGCTACTCGCCCTCTAAAGGCCTCAGACCAAGTATCGGAGGCTTTAGGGACTTCTTTAGGACGAGCAGGTGCGCTCACCGCATTAGTTGAAGGTTTATTGGTTTTCTTAACAGCCTGCGTGCTTACCGGTCTGGGTGCAACACCACCAGGTGCGTTTTGAGCGCGTTGGACGGTAGGATTTGAGCCCTGTACTCCATGTACTCCATGGATTCCTTCTGTCCCCTGTGACCCAACATGTCCACTTGGAGCAGTCCCAGCAGGATTGGGATGGGTTTGATGAATTTTTCCGCTATTGTCCTCACCGTGTCCGTGTGAATGGCCCGCACCGCCACCAAACCCTGGAGTGTCATCACTTGAATGTCCCCCCCCCAGCGCCACATCTGGCATGGGCTCGCGGTGCACTTGATGGGAAGGCTGCTCAATGTCGGCAACATTAGCATTGTGTACATCGATAGGTATGTCTGCTAGATTGTCTTGATGGCCCGCACTTGCAATTGCCGCCACGTTGTCAGTCTGAGCTGTCTTCGCAATACCTGCCGTGTTTGGATCTAAAGTTTCTTGAGCTACGCCTTGTTGGTTGAACGGTAAATCGTCACTCGGCAGAGCTGCATTATTGGCGCGCGTGCCAGGCGCCTGTATACCTTGGTGATTTGCCCCTGGAACTGAATCTTCTATTTCAGCTTGATTGGAGCCGTGACCTTGGTTAGGTATCCCTTGCTGGTTATCGTTGACACCACTGTTTGGAATTTGAGCTTGGTTATCTTTAATCCCAGCCCCGGAGGGGAGTTGCGCTAAATTATCTGCTTGGTGCGGCGCATCAATATTTGCATGATTGGGACCCTGTCCAGTTGAGGGGACACCTTGAAGGTTGTTTGGGGTTACGCCGTCCTTGGCAACTCCAGCTGAGTTTGAACCTGCCTGATCATCTGGAACCGCTGCTCTATTGGCGCTAGCTGCGTCGGTGTGAGGCAAATTTGCTTTGCTATTTTTTGCTACGCCCCCGTCTATTCCCTCATGGTGAGTAGTGGACTGATCGTGGCCGACTTGGGCCATGTTATCTGCCAATCCAGCGGCACTTGGCACTTGCGCAAGGTTGTCCTTGTGCGCAGCACTCTCTAGGGGTTGATTATTATGACCGGATTGACCGCTTGGTGGGACAGCTGCCTTATTGGCGTTTGCGCCAGCCCCTGGCACCTTTGCGAGGTTGTCGTGATGAGGGTCTTGCGCAACAGGAGCACGGTTTGCGTTCTTTGCACCTGGAGCGGCTATGTCTTGCACATTTTTAGACGCTTTTTCAGCGTCAAGCGTTGCCCTGTTAGCCCCTGCTTTTGGGCCACCTGGTACATTTTGAATATTGTTACCCAAGCTCTCATCTGCAGGGAGAGTTGCATTTTCGTCCGAGAGACTGTCTATGCCGGGGACGTCTTGGAGATTGGGCTTGGCTTGTCCAGCCTGTGCAAGTCGTGCTTTTGCTTCCTTGAGCGCATCCATCGCAGCAGCCCCTTTTAGTCTGGGCCTAGCGGCAACGTCGGGGGGAAGCGCGGCTTTTGAATCAGCAATGCCGTCTGTGCCAACCCCTTGAACATTCGCGCCCGTTCCAGCCGAGCCCGGCAACGCTGCTCTTGCATCCGCCATTGACTGCGCGCCAATGCCCTGGATGTTTGCACCTACGCCACCAGAAACCGGCAAACCGCTCTTATGGTCTTTAATACCCTGGGAGTCTAATCCCTGAATATTCGCACCCACTGCACCCGATCCCGGCAATGCGGCTTTTGAATCCTTAATTGCGTCCGCGCCAATGCCTTGGATATTCGCACTGACTCCACCAGATCCTGGCAATGCTGCATTGTTGGGCGCTAGCACTTCAGAGGCGTTGACATTTTGAAGATTTGCTTGGCCTGCAGATCCCGCTAGTGGCTGCGCTGCACCTTTGGAACTTGGACCATTGACACCTTGAAAATCGTCCAAATTATCATGAACACTACGCATTTGGCTTTGCAGATCAGCCATTTTTTGGGCTGCAGTGCGTACACCCCCATCGGCGGCGGAGTTGGGCGCACCGCTCTCAACTTCCGTGCCTTGATTAATTTTCAGTTGCGACTCAAAGACCTGCGCTTCCTCAGGATTACTGGGCGTATCAGGTGCGGGTTCTAACCACTCCTCCATGTGCGCAGAGCGACCTTTGGCGTTCTTCGATCCTTTCTCGATCGTGACCGTATGGTTCTTACTTCTAATTATGTTGCCTTCGCTCATCTAAGCCTCCAAGGTCTATATTCGACTCTAAAGCACAAATGTTAAGTGCAAAAGCTAAGATTAATCTTCGAATTGATTTTTTAATGAACGAGCGGATCGCACCCAAGATTTAGCCATGATGGGGTGTTTGCGGGTCTCAGACTCAGCCTCTTGGCGGCTCGTGTAAGGCCCAGTCACCACAATATAGTAAGGCGGAGCCTCCTTGCGCTTGGTGTACATCACCTTTGCGTCCCTGTAAAAAGGAGAGCTTTGTTGAAACGACTTGGCCTCCTCAAAGGAGTCCAAGGCTGCGTGTTGCATCACCCAAGCATCCTCAGGGAGTCCTTGCACCCATCTTTGATCCTCTGCCCTGGGTTTGAAGCCTGAAGATGACTCAGGTGAAGCTGATTTAGGCTTGCTTTCCTCAGTTTTTTCGGCTTTGTCAGCCTTTGGATCTAGTTTGGGGAGCGGTTCATTTGTTTTAGCAACGGGGGTTTTAAGAGCAGGCGTTTTGGCTATTTGCTTTACTTCACGAGGCTCGCGCTGATCTCGGGTCTCTTTTGGTATCTCTTTAGGTAAATCGCGAGTATTTGGCTTTGCCTCCCGGAGGTCTGGCTTGGTGCTAACTTTAAGATCCGCTTTAGGCTCCACTTTGGCTTCGGCTTTGGCTTCGGCTTTGACTTCCGCTTTGACATCGACCTTATTTGATGCGTTCCCCGCTGTGCCAGCAACATTTGGCGCAGTTTGAGGTGCAGCCTTTGGACCCACAGCAACAGCTTGTGCACTACTTGGTGTGACTGGTGCCACAACAGATGCGGGCGTTTGCAGGCTACCAGAGTTCACAGCCTGCCCAGCCTTTAAAGGCGAGGAGGAAGGGTTGGCAGTGGAAGCAGGAGTTGCAGGAGTTGGAGTGAGAGCAGCTCCTGAACCAGGCAATGTTGAATTAGGAGCCGGGGTAGGCGCACTCCCTGGTACTTTAGGAGCGATGAGCACCTCCTTATTCGGAATCAAAGAGTCATCCGTTTTAACGGGCACTTTGACCGAAGAGGACATACCCACTCCAGAGGGAGGAGCACTGGGAGTTTGAGCGGGTGTTTGAGCCGGAGTTTTAGCTAGAGTAGTCGGAGTGCCCGTTGCAGCTGTAGCAGGTAGCTGCGCCGTTGGGCCAGGTGTTGGTGCTGGCGCTGTGCCCTGTACTGCAGGACTGCCTGTGCTTGCGGGGTTACTCGGGTTTGGCTGAGTATTGCTTTGTGGGTCAACGCCAGCAGCCGGTGTTGGCCCTGCAGCGGGAGGAACAGTGGGCAAGGCGGGATCGGTGGGATTGGGTTGAGCAACTTTGGGTGGCGCAGCGGTTTTAGCAGTAGCAGGCTTTTTACCAGCCGCAAAATCTTGCAAGCTTTGAGCCTCTTGTGCAACCTCATCTTTGTAAATCAAACCAAACGCACTTACCGTCAACACAATCGCAACGATCAAAATACCAGCCACCCGTGAACTAAAAGTACTCGTACTCTCTAACTCAGAGTCGGGTTGCTTATTGAGATCTCTTTGCCCAGGAGAGGCGTTCAATGGATCAAACTCTTCCTTATCTGAGGGGGATACGTCCCCAATATCAGGGGTAGGTAATTTTGATTGACCTGGACCGGGAAACTTACCGCTTGCAAGCGTCGCTGCAAAGGTGGCAGAAAAGTCCGCGATCGCATCTTGTTTGACGGCTTGGGGAGCTTCTGGCAAAACTTGGGGAGTCTCATCCATCGTCTCAATTCTGTTAGAGCGTTTGGGCGCTCTTGCAGAAGGGGGAAGCTCAGATTCAAGGATCCACTGCAATAAATTTTTTCCAAAAACGGCTAGTTTTTCTTCGTAAGGGTCGAGTTGGTTTACAACTAAGACCAAATTAATGTTACTTGTCGGAAATCCGTTGATGAGCCTGGCCAAGAGTTGTAACTCAAAGTCTTGAATTGCATGGGTGTCGGGGAAAATCATGTAGCGCTTGGGTGAGCGCTTTTGACTTTTATCTAAGGCCTCATCCACGGTCAACTCAGACAAAATATCATTAAAGCGCTGTACAAGTTTCTCCGAGTCTGCTGAAGACCACCACTCCACATGCTCCTCACCCGCCTGTATTAGATGGTCATAGATTTGGCGTCCGTAGCTTGCCAACGCAACCTCATCGTCACCC
Organism: uncultured Burkholderiales bacterium; assembly: GCA_903896615.1. Taxonomy (GTDB): domain Bacteria; phylum Pseudomonadota; class Gammaproteobacteria; order Burkholderiales; family Burkholderiaceae_C; genus Limnohabitans. Next base: position 34,721 of record CAITYM010000095.1, on the reverse strand, counting down.
ACAATTGCAAGATTAAGACTACCTTCACGCAAAGATTTGAGCAATATCTCAAATCTTAATTTGTCAGCGGGGCTTTGGTAGAAATCGGTCATGTGTTAGGTCTAAGTGAAATCTGAATTCTGGTTTCGGTCTGTATTATCGTTTGTATGGATACGTTATGGATGAGATCGTCGTCGTTCCGATCAAAATGAGCCTATTTTCTCTAATTTTGCGCTGTATTAAAAGGGGAAACCTTGGCAAGGCTATTTTTTCAAAAACTACGGCCCTAAATCTACCCTTACCCTTCGAACAAAAAGCCGTTTTCATCGTACTTCATATTATCTGGAATCCGGGGGGTGGGCCTAGGTAAGCGCCTTGTAGCAGCGTAAGATTGGTTCAAACTAAACACGTAGGCAATCACCTGCGCCACCGCTTGATAAAGAGCCTCTGGAATTGATTGATCAAGGGGCGTTGTAAAGTAAAGTGCGCGCGCTAGATCTGGGGACTCAAAAATGTGGATGTGCTCCTCCTGTGCAAGCTCACGAATACGGCGAGCCAACTCGTCCGTGCCTTTAGCGACAAGCGTCGGTGCGCCATCGGAATTTGGGTCATAAACAAGTGCTACAGCAAAATGTTGTGGGTTTGTAATCACGACATCTGCGTCCTTGACCTTGGCCATCATCCGGTTGTTGGCCATTTGGCGTTGGCGACGTCTGATCTGAGCTTTAACCTCGGGACGCCCTTCGGCGTCTTTCATCTCGTCTTTGACCTCTTGCTTGCTCATCTTCAAACGCTGATTGATTTGGTAGCGCTGAAGTGGTACATCTACAAATGCAATGAAAAGGAGGCCCAGGCTCATCCAAAAGCACGCATCAATAATGAGCGCGCCCGCGTGTTTGACCGCTAAGCCCAGCTCCATTTGATTGATATTGGTGAGCTCCTCTAGATTATTGGTCACCGATAAATACAAAATCGTTGCAATAACTGTGAATTTAGCAACCGACTTGACCAGTTCAATCCATGCCCTCAGCCCAAACATCCGTGACAGGCCGCTTAGGATACTCACCTTGCCAAAATTGGGCATGGCAAGCTTCAAAGAAAAGATAAAACCCCCACTAAGACCGGTTGAGAGCACGGATACAAAGAGTAGGACAAACATAAAAGGCAGAATCAACAGATAGGCATCCAGCACAGATTGCCCAAAAATGGCCGGCAACAACTCAGCTTTATCGTAGATTTTGCGATCGAATTGGAGTTGAGATGAGAATAAAGTTCCCATTCGGTTAAAGAGCCACTCGCCAGAAAAACTAAAGAATAAGGTGGCTGTAAACAGTAGCACCGCAGAGGACAAGTCATGGGAGCGGGCAACTTGCCCCTCTTCACGAGCCTTTTGTAATCGCCTCGCTGTGGGTTCTTCGGTCTTCTCGCCCGCTGAACTATCAGTTGCCATAAATTAATAAGTGGTTAGTGAAGGATCATGTCCCTAAGGTTATTAAAAGTTTGGACCCAAACCCAATTAATTCTTCCAACCAACGACGGAAATGAGAGCCAAAGTACAGCGTAACCAATCAAAATCATCGCCGGCAAGCCAATTGAGAAAACATGCAAACTGGGTGCTGCGCGGTTTACAAATCCCAAACCAATATTAATAAATAAAAGCGTCACCATCACAGGCAAAGCTATCAACAATCCTGCAATAAACATGAGGCTACTCCAAGAAATCATCTTACCCATCAAATCCTGTGTGAGTAGGGCTTTACCAATCGGAAAATAATGAAATGATTCCAGCAAAATACCAAACATGATCAAGTGTCCGCCGGTGAACAAAAACACCAACGTCCCAAGCAACACAAAAAATTCTGATAGTACGGGTACATTGCCTAGGCCAGGGTCTATTAAGGTCGCCATAGTCAAACCCATCGAATTTGCGATGGTCTGACCGGCAATATCAATAGCCGCAGTTGTGATCTGCATCATCAAACCCATCGTAAAACCAATAAACAGTTGGTTAAACACCTCTAAAACACCGCTAGCGGTCAAGGGATCAATCTTGGGGATATCGACTTGCATGGACAAAAACAGAGTGAAGGTCAAAGCCATCACGATTCGAATTGGCAAGCTAAGAGAGCTGACGGGGAAGACAGAAGTAAAGGCGAGAAAAGCTGAAATCCTGAGCATGGGCCAAATCAGCTCGTAAAAGCGGTTTAGCAAATCAAGCATCATGATATTCATATCAACTCAACTCCCCACTTGAGTGCAAATACACGAATGCGAAACACTTGCTATTCATAAAAATCAAGATAAATACCAAAAAGAGTATGCGGGGTTAGAGCGATAAGAAAACGTAACTGTTGAGAACCAAATTTTTTCTGTATTTCCAACACACTTACCAACTCACTAACCAATTCACTTACCAGATCTGTTGCCCGCTCCATCACATGAACAATGCCGGGATTCGACCAAAAATAATTCGTGTGTAATCCACTAGCGAATTAATCATCCAACCCCCAAAAATAGAGAGAGTCAGCCCCAAGCCCAAAAGCTTTGGAATAAAACTTAAGGTTTGTTCATTAATGGAAGTTGCGGCCTGAAAAATGCCAACCAGCAACCCAATAACCAATCCAACGATTAACAAAGGCCCGGAGATGAGCATCGTCATCCAAAGTGCTTGACGACCTAAATCAACAACCATCGCTGTATCCATTGCGACCCCTCCTGTTATTTAAAGATGAAACTCGAGGCGAGCGAACCCATGATGAGACTCCAGCCATCGACGAGCACAAAAAGCATTAACTTAAATGGCATCGAGATAATCATAGGAGATAACATCATCATGCCCATTGACATCAAGACACTAGCGACTACCAAATCAATCACAACAAAAGGTATGTAGACCATAAACCCAATCATGAATGCACTTTTGAGCTCAGAGGTCAAAAATGCAGGCATTAAAGTGGTAAAGGGAATATCGTCTGGACTATTGACCTCCTTCTTTTGTGCGATTTGCATGAACATGGTGATATCGTCTTCACGCGTTTGTTTCATCATAAAGTTGCGTATCGGCGCTTCAGCCTTGCCAAGGGCTTGCTCAAAGGGCATGCTGCCGTTCATGTAAGGAGAGAGTGCATTTTTGTAAACATCATCAAAAACGGGGGTCATGATGAAGAAGGTCAAAAAGAGAGCCAATCCGACAAGTACCGTATTCGGTGGGGTTTGTCCTGTTCCAAGGGCTTGACGCAGAATCGAGAGCACGATGATGACGCGTACAAAGGAGGTCATCATCAACAGCAATGACGGCAAAACCGAGAGCACCGTCATGAGTGCCAAAAGTTGCAGCGTTAGCGTGTACTGTTGCCCCGCCTTGCCACTCGTGACGTTGACCATAGGAAGCCCTTGCGGCAACGCGCCCTCAGGCCAAAGCATAGCTACACAGACAAAGGACAACAAAAATAACCGCACCCAAAAGCGAAGCGGTTGGAGTTTAAGACGCGCCATTCACATCTCCAAGGGTATCTTTAAAGCTCTGGCCAACGGTCCTGGTGGAGGTTGGATCCAGATTTGTAGAGGACTCCTCACGCCAGGCGTGCAGAGTTTGTAAATCATTGGGGGTGATGGATACAAGAATCTTGTGACCATCAACTCTCACCAACATTAATTTGTGCTTGATTCCAAGCTGCAAGGTATCGACTATTTGAATGGGCTTGTTTTCTCGGTTGACGAGAAAGCCTCCTTTGCGCTTTGCAAGCCACCATAAACAAGCAGCAAGCAAAAGAAACACAAAAGTTACACTAAATGCGAATTGGGCCCAATCATGAATCGGCATGCATAGATTATCTCTCCGACAAAGCCATAATTGCGATAAGATTTAACAAAAATCACATTTAAAAACAAATTTCGGGCTGTATGAGCGCAATTGAGTCGTAAATTGATGGATTTTAGATTTACACGGTTGTTCTTGCTAGGTTAGTTCATCACTACCCTTGAAGCTCCAAGCAATACATTCATTTTCTTCATTTTCTTCATTTTCTTCCATCTCCTAAATTCACCTCATCCAACCCCTCCCTTGTTCCCCAGGCTTTACAACACTCAAAAGCCAATTCAAACAACCCCGTTGAAACAATAAATTCGAATTGAACGCTCTACCCTTTTTTGTAAATATTAAAAACGTTTTCACCGCTGGAGGAACAGGCGGATTGGCTTGGCATTTACATGCGGCCATGTCAAGGGAGCGTTGGCTTTGGACCAGGACTCAAATCGAGACTCATCTATTCAAAGGTTTAGAGCTTTACTGCGCACAAAGTGCAGCCCAAAGGGACGAGAGCAAGGGCAAGGGCAAGGGCAAGGGCGAGCGCGAATTGGTACTCATTGGTGCCAGTGCTGGCTGGATGATGTCTACACGCTGGTTAGAGGAATTTACCTCTATCGATGCCTACGATATAGATCCTTTGTCCCCTCTTTTATTCAAGCTCAATCACGCAAAAGCGCTTGCAAAAAAAGGAATCGAAATCCGTTTTCACTTACTAGACGCCATTGATCAACTCAGCCGTGTTTTAAGCAAACACCCAAACGCTTTGATCTGGTTTGACAATGTTTTGGGACAACACCACATACGGTTAAAAGATTCCGCATTAGCAAGCACACAACTCAAAATCCTCCAACGCCGCTTAAAAGGTCGATTTTGGGGTAGTGTCCACGATCTTTACTCTGGACCCGTACAACGTGCAAATGATAGCAAGTCAGGCGAAAATGTTCGGGGCAAACTGCCCATGACACTGAAAGTTATTCGTTTGGATAATTCAGACCAAAATAGCGCGCGGGTTAAGGTGAATGGGGTTGAGACGAGCCTGGGTCAAGCAAGGCAGCAGTTTTTACAAACTCTTGGTGCCACTCCAGCTGGCCAGGCATGGCTTGATCATGAAACATCAAAAGTCTTTCCAACAGGCACGCCGCTTACTTGGGCGGGGTGGGACTTCAAACCTAATTACTGTCATTGCTTGGAGATGGGCTGGACGCTAGACTAATTAGCGTTAACCAAACTATACCTTTAAGACTGGGCCTTCAGGTTATAAAGCGTAACGCCTAATGCGTCCATTTGTTTTTGCTCCATCTTACGCTCCCAACGCCTTACGTTGGCCAAATCTTGCTCGACCAATGCGTCCATCTTCATCTTCTTTAATTCAGCCTGCATGAGTTCACTTTGAGCATCGACTAGCTCCATCTGTGCTTGGGAGATTTGTTGCTCGGCTTGTTTTAATAGAATCTGCAACTGTGTGATGAAGTGTCTGTAATTACTGGTTTCAGCCATCGAATGCAACCTCACCTGGATGGTGTTGGATTGCTCTTTGTACTCCGTCATCATCTCATTGATTTTATTGCGACTCGTCTCTAATTGTTCAACCTTGCCCCTCGCGAGGGTTACCTTTGCCTGGGCCGTCTCTACCCCTTCTAGAGCTTTCTTTGCAAGTACTGGCCAACAGTCGCGGGGTTTCATATAGGGTTAGAAAAACGCAAAGTTAAAGGGAGTGGCGTTCGATGTGCTCAAACCGCACCTAATAATTGCCTGAGCTGATCTCTGGTACTTGCGTAATCCTGAGAAGTGTTCATGTCTTGTTGCAGAAAACTGGCCATTGCATCGTGCAGATGTATCGCCTCATCCACCTCGCGGTTACTTCCTCTTTCATACGCGCCGACCGATATAAGGTCAACGTTTTGTTGGTACAAAGACCAAAGTCTTCTAAGCTTATTGGATAGCTTCAACTCTTCAGGGGATAAAAGCGTTTGCATGATCCGAGAAATAGAGCCGTTCAACTCAATAGCTGGGTAGTGAGCTGCGTCGGCGAGTTTGCGAGAAAGCATTACTTGCCCGTCCAGTGATGCTCTTGCAATATCCACAATCGGATCGGAGGCATCGTCGCCTTCAGCTAACACCGTGTACACAGAGGTGATCGCCCCGTGGCCATGACGTCCTACACCCCCGCGCTCAATTAAGTTAGGAAGTAACGCAAAAACTGATGGCGGATATCCCTTTGCAGTAGGTGGCTCGCCAATTGCAAGTCCAATCTCCCGCTGCGCATGTGCAACACGGGTCAGGCTATCACACAGCATCAATACGCTCTTGCCTTGATCTCTGAAATATTCAGCGATCACATGCGTCATCTGGGTTGCTTTAAGCCTCAAAACGGGGGAGACATTGGCTGGCGCAGCAATAACGACAGATTTTGCCAATCCCTCTGGTCCTAAAGACTCTTGAATAAAGGCTTGCACCTCACGACCACGCTCGCCAATCAAACCTATCACCACGACGTCAGCCTTTGTAAAGCGCGTGAGCATTCCCAAAAGAACACTCTTACCAACGCCTGAGCCTGCGACGAGTCCAATACGTTGGCCGACTCCCATCGTGAGCACACCGTTAATGGCTTTAATTCCTACATCTAAAACTTTATGAATCGGCCCACGCTCCATAGGGTTCAAGGGATGCCCCAGTAAACTTACTCGGTCATGACATGCGGGAGCGGGTTTCCCGTCCAAGGGTTGACCTCTGCCGTCAATCACGCGCCCCAAAAGTTGTGAGCCTAAGGTGACCTCTGGGATCTCGCTAATTACGCGAACGATGTCCCCGGGGCCAACCCCTGTTGGCTCCGTAAATGGCATTAGAAACAGTACCTTATCGTTAAAACCAACGACCTCGGCTTCGATGCGGTGTCCGCCGCGACCAATCACTTCGCAACAAGCCCCTAAGGGTGCCATCAGTCCACGCGTTTCAAGCGTCAACCCAACCAAACGCGCTAAAGTTCCGCTACGCTGGGGTTTAGGGGCACTGATCTGGGGTAAGCAGTCAAGTACTTCATCTGCGAAGTTGAGGGTCATACAATTTTAATCATGGATTTGATAACACTTGCTACGCGTGCCTTCTCGTGCTCTACAACGTAGCGGGCAACCATTAACTTATCATCAAAACTATTTGCATCGTTAAGAAGCTCAGCTGGAATGGTTGGTTTAGATTTCTTCTTCTGATCTTTCATGCGCTGTTTCATCGCGTCCATTCCGTTTGCGTCTTCGTCTTCCACGGAATCAACATCAATTAGATCGTCCTCGCTCTCAGCTGCCACTTGACGGGGGGGTCTTGGACGCATAAACGGATTTGGCTTAGTAACCGCTGGCTGGTCTGTGATCATCAGCAAAGGCGGCGCAGCGAGCAATGGTTCGGGCTCAACCTCGGGCTCCAAAGTAATTGTGGTTGGAGGAGGTGCGTTAAATAGTTTATCAAATTGACTTTTAAAAGCAGACATCACCGCAAATTGCGCGGCCTGCTCAATCCCGATTCGGTCAGTCTCGCGGCGAAACATACCCATCAACATGGGGCGAACGACAAAGAAAATAAATCCAATACACATTAATGTGCGCAGACCTACGTTGACCATATCAAGCATCTTTTTTCTCCTCGTCGTCTAGTTCTAAGGTAGTGTTGTGCTCGGGGTTTGCTAAAGCTTTGGCTGCAGTTGGATCCTGTGAATCCGCCTTTATAGCGTCTTGCTCTGCACCGGGCTCTTGGTCAATTTCAGATTCAGATGAATAGACGTCGTTTTGTGAGTTATTACTTGCGTTTTCTTGTTCTTGTTCTTGTTCTTGTTCTTGTAAATTCACTTTTAAATTATTCACCTGAGAATCCACAACTTCAGACACTTCATTGGCGTCCTGACTTGCATCAAAATAACTCTGATCCTTTGTCCGTCTCATCAAAGTAGAGTGATCCCTCCACTCTTGAGGCTGGCCTAGCAAGCGGCTGGCAATATTATCCAAACGGTTTTGAATTAAGTCCTCAATCTTAGTATCGTTCACTGACACTCTAACACTTCCGACTTGCATGTTCTGTGCTGCGCTCACTTTTAAACGAGCCAAATTGGCCCCGGCCGCAGACTCCAGCAGTGCTTTATCCAGTGGATTGAGCTCAACTTGAACGACCGGATTGTCCCGCATATCTAGTTCATCAATGCACCGCTGGATCAAGCGTTGAACTACAGCGGATGAAGCGCTCAGCTCACCCAACACCAATTGTTCAGCAATATGAACAGAAAGCCTTTTCAAGGGCTCGAAAAAAGATTGTGAATCTTCAGTTAACTCTTTTAACTGATCACACAAATCAGTCAAAACTTTAACCTTGGGTTGCATCTCTTTATCTAACTGCTCTTTCTTTTTCTCCAACTCTCCCAACAAAGATTCATCAAAAGATTTGATTTTGTCCTTCAGATTTTGAATCTCGTTTTCATATTCTTTGCGCTCTTTTTCTCGCTGAAGCTCCATTTGAGCCTCTCTCGCTTGCTGCGATTCAATTCGTTTTTGCTCTTCTTTTTCTGCAATCTCAGTTTGCAAAGACTCTTGTACCAATGCCTTTTCCTTAGCCTCTAAGAGTCCTTTTTGAAAGCCCTCTTCATAAGCTTTTTCAATGGCTAGTTTTGCCTCATCAGCAGGTACATCTGGTGCTGCGAAATCCTCCTGAGCGTCTTTAATTGCTTTTGTATCTAATTCCTCAAAGGGTTTTTCCGCGCCATCAGGGGAGGGCTCTATGTCTTGGGATTCATTACCGTCAAGCTCGACACCCCCTTTGGCAGCCAAGTCTTTTGCATCCTCGCCGCCCAAAACTGCGCTCTCTGAGTCACTCACTAAGTTCTTGTCAGCATGTTCACCGCCGAGATGAAACTCTTCTGAGTCATTTAAACCCTCACCTATGGGCCCCCTTGGGCTTTGAGCGTTCGCTCTTGACGCATCTTCGGTGTCATCTACTGAGGTGTGATTGGATTTTGCATTCTTATCAGGCTTAGGTGTTCCACTCAAACTCAACTCATAATCGTCACTAAAGCCGAGTTTGCGTAAAAGTGCTTTTCTAGATTCACCGTACGTTGGAATAAAGGGTTGATCTGCGTTAGAGTGCGCTTGCGGGTTTTTTAATTTCGCTCTGGCCAGTCTCTCTGACTGACCTAGGTCTTGCACTTTGTATTTTGTTTTTACAAGCTCAAGCGTTAACGCCCGAGCTTGCGAGTGGTGCTTGGACTTCTCACCGCTTTGACCGCTCTCACCGTTCTCGCCAGCATGTTCACCGGAATTGCCTGAATTTGCAGAGTCCCCTAAACCACGTTTGCCCATTTGTCTGAGAGAGTCCAAATCATCGAGTACGAACTCTCCCCCCTCATCCCCGTCCTCCACCACCTCAGCAGGCTCAGGTATTGAGAGTTGGTTGAACTCCCCACTCGCATAATCGATTTTAGGAACATCAGTCCAATCGGTTTCGCCGTAATTGCGACCTTTATATCCGCTGGTAAATAGCGACTCCTCCTCAAAGCCTAAGTTCTTAGGCAAAAAGGATTCAAGCCGATAATTGGCTGGACGATGGGCTGATAGATTAGACAAAGTCTGCTCCGCCTAACATCAACTCACCGGAATCGGAGAGTTTTCTGGCCATACGCATGATCTTCTTCTGCGCCTCTTCCACATCAGCCATACGTACTGGGCCTTTTGCTTCCATATCATCTTTAAACATTCCGCGAGCACGCTCGGACATGTTGTCAAAGAAACGGTCCTTGGCTGCTTCGCTCGCACCTTTCAACGCAATCATGAGCATATCGGGCTCCACAGCGCGCATAAGGACTTGAATACCTTTGTTGTCAACTGTGATTAAGTTCTCGAATGTGAACATTAAATCCTGGATCTTCTGCATGAGCACAGGGTCAAGTGCCTCCAATCCGTTCATGATGGTTGCTTCGACCTCAGTCTTTGTGAAGTTCATAATTCCAGCCGCTGCCGCTAAACCTCCAAAGCTAGAAGACGCATTAGAGGCGCTCTTAGAGAATTGTTGCTTCATGATGGCTTCTAACTCCAACATAGCTGCTGGCTGCACAGTATCTAAGCTTGCGATACGCTGGATCACCTCAGGTCTTACGTCCATAGGCAAGTAAACCATCACATCGGCTGCAGTTGAGTTCTCAAGTAAGGACAAAATAATTGCAATCACCTGCGGATGCTCGCCCTTGATCATCTCTGCGATTGAGCGCGGATCCATCCAGCTCAAAATATCCAAGCCCTTGGTTCCTTGTCCAGGCATGATCCTATTCAACACGGAATTAGCCTTGTCATCGCCAAGTGCTAAACGCATCACTTTTTCTACATAATCATTATTACCAAGACTCAAACTGGTTTGCTTTTTAAGCATGTCCACAAACTCGTCAAGCACCACATTCACAGCGCTTTGCGAGAGTGACGCGGCTTGAACCATCGCGCCCCCAAGTGCCTGCACTTCCTTGGGACTCAAATACTTAACGATCTCAGCAGCCTGCTCCTCCCCCAAGAGCAGCATTAGTACAGCAGCTCTTTGGGTCGAAGTCATCGCAGCCATCTCTGCTTTTAGCTCCGGAGTCCATGCAATTGTGTCGGTATCTGCCATTTTAAATTTTCCTGTTTAAATAGTTTTAACGGATCAGTTATAACTATTATTGAATCATATTTTTGAGCACGCCGGCTACCCGGGTGGAGTTATCAGAGACGATCATCCTGATCAACGCAACCTTGTCATCATACGTGTTGGCCGTATCAAGTAAGTCTGCAGGTATGGCTTGTTTCTTAGGTTTCATGCCGGCCATCTTAGCCTTCAAATCTTCCATAGTCTCGCCCTCCTCCATCTCAATCTCAGCGTTTGGATCGAGTCCAGCGGCTTCCTTGGCGGCTTGGAGTTCTGCGGCTTCTTGAGCTTCCTTGGCCAAGAACATCTCTGCCTCAATCTTGGCTCGTTCCTCGGCCATACGTCTAGCTTCCTCGGCGGCTCTAGACTCTGCCAACGCGGCCTCCCTAGCAGCACGCTCTGCGATGGCTTTGGCTGACGCTTCGGCTTCTGCCTGAGCGATTCGTTCTGCTCGCATTTTCTCAGCAACCGCGGCCTCCGCTGTCGCCGCCGCAAGTGCAGCCTTAGCAAGCTCAGCAGGATCGACCTCAGGTTTAGTCATGCGTTTAACGACTGGGCGCACAACAAGTAACAAGAAGAGTATGAATAATACAGCTATACCTGCGCTATTAGCAATAGAAGCTACGCCTTCGTCTTTGTACCAAGGTACTGCATCAGGATCAAAGGGTGGCTCAAAATGTGTAGAAACAACTGTGACGACATCACCCCTGTCGTTATTAAAGCCAACCGCGCCTCTCACCAACTGGTTCAAACGGTCGAGTTCTTCCTGTGTGTAGGGGATAGTCGTTTGGGGGGGCATGCCGTCCGCAGGCTTCTCCACTTTCATTCCAGCTGGAATTGGACGCTCATTAATAAGCACACCCACACCCATGCGCTGGATCGTACCCATTTGATTTGTCGTATGACGCACTGCGCGGTCAAGTTCATAGTTTTTTGTACTGCGCGCAGTAACTTGAACGCCTTTCTCACTCAAACCTTTGTTGATATCTGCACTTGTATTTGGAGTTGCAGCAGGATTTTGAGGTGGATTAGGGGGCGTGTTACTGAGCGAGCCTGGGATACCAATCGCATCCTTAAATGTGTTGCGGTCTTCTACAAAGAGTTCAGAACGCGTTTTAGGTCCCTTGTCTCTTTCGTCAAAATCCTCAGTTGTTGTCTCTTGTTGTGTGAAATCTAGGTTAATAGAAACTTGAGCGCTCACGTTTGCTTCGCCAACGATTGGCGCCAACAACTGGATCAAACGAGTACGGTACAGGTCTTCCATTTGCTGTTTTTGCTGGAGTTGCGCAGCAGTAAGGCCCAGTGGAGCCTCAAGGAGCATGTCATTCATGAGTGAGCCGTAGTTGTCGACGACTGATACGTTCTCAGGAGCAAGGTAGGGGACGCTGGCAGAGACGAGTTGGATAATGGCTTGTACGTTTGCCGCAGATACAATCTTGCCTGGCGCACGCGTAATAACAACTGAAGCTTTGGTCGGAACACGGTCGCGCACAAAGACGGTTTGTTTAGGCGCCGCTAAATGAACACGAGCACTCTTAATACCGGCGATTTGAGCAATACTTTTAGCTAACTCTTGCTCCATGGCGTTGTTGTAACGCACTTGCTCCATGAACTGACTGGTCGTCATGGCAGGCATATCTTTCAAACCTTCCATGCCCTGCATATCAGAATGGGGCAGCCCTTTGGAAGCAATCAACATCTTGGCTTCTTGGTAGCGTGTTGCGGGCACCATAATTTGCCCTGAATTCTCATCAATTTCAGGCTTAAAATCAGCGCCCTTTAAAGCTTCCAGCGCAATTTGTTTGTCCGCCTCTGGCAACATTAAATTCAATGCTTTGTAGCTCGGGGATTTCATGGACATGGAGGCCAATCCAAATGCCGCCACAACCAACATAATGACCACCAAAGGCAACATTTTTTTGACACTTGGCTGGCGAATAATCTCTTTCAACATGCCCATTGGGTCCCCAAGGACTTGGGATGCCATAGGTTTTGCGAGTGCTCCAGAGCCGGCTCTAGCGCCCTGCGCGTTGGAGGAGTCTGCACCCTCGGTCAAATCTGTCCCAGTTTGCGAGGGAATGCTCAAAGAATTGTTTAACGTTGCACTTGCGGTTGCCATAGTTTTCTTTCAGTCTTAAGCCTTAGACCGGCATGTTCATAATATCTTCGTAAGCCTTGAGCACTTTGTTGCGAACCTGAAGGGTCGCCTCAAAAGACAAGGACGCTTTTTGCATTCCCAGTACCACGTCAGTGAGTGGAATGTCCTCACCCCTTTGGTACGCATCTGCCATTTTTTCTGAGTTCACATTGACATCGTTAACTTTGTTAAGCAAATTTCGAACCGAGTCGGTGAAATTGGGTAGCTCGGTCGTTGGTGCCGAAATATTCTTTGCTTGGTAGGCGCCGCTTGTAGCATTCGCACCGCCTACTCCGCCCATTCCGCCCAAGCCCATTTGCTGGGCTGAGGAGGCTGAGTTGGCCATACCGGCCGCATTAGTGGAGCTCGCAGCCTGTGATTGATACGAGCGAATAGTCTCCATCATCGACTGGATACTGCTTGCTGAGGTGGGATCAATCATGGTGTGTTTACTCCGCTCTTTGTTTGATGGTGTGGTTCAAATAAAAAGTATGCTGTGACTCTGCGTTACTCGGCAAATGACATCGTCATACCGCGGTCTCTGAGCTGGGCTAGTTTGTAGCGAAGCGTTCTTGGGCTAATCCCAAGTTTCTTAGCCGCTTCGATTCTGTTCTCACTCGTCTTGATTGCAGACATGATGACCAAATGTTCGCTGGCCTTGACCGCAGAACTAAGATCCACGTTGGCATTGCCGTTAACTGCGTCGTCTGAGAGGCTGTTGGGACCTTGCAGGTATGAAGCTGTATTTGGTCTGCTCACTGGCAAGGGCAAATACTGTTTACCTTCATTGGAGATCACATTCTTTGCAAGCGCAGAGGTGATGTCAGCGACAGGGGACTGCAGTGAGTCAGCGGCGAAAGCACTAAAAGCACTCGTTGTGTTTGAGCTATCCAATTGGCTGTGACCAAAGGAGCCGTATCCATTCCCGTTCCCGCTGCCGTTACCACCCATGCCGCCTTGATTTGCAAAGCTTGGTGTCGCCTCGTCAAACATCAAATGATCTGTAGTGATAGTGTCTGCCGAGCAAAGAACGACAGCACGTTGAATGACGTTCTCTAGTTCACGAACGTTACCAGGCCATGGGTAGTTATTTAGGAGTGACTGGGCTTGCAAGTCCACGCTGTAGCGAAACGCTGGGTTGCCGTGGCGAGCAAGTGACTGCATAACGAGGGGCATGATATCCCCCACTCTCTCACGCAGGGGTTGAATAGAGAGCCTGAAAGTACTAATACGGAAATACAAATCTTCTCTAAATTCGCGTTGTTCGATCGCTAAGCGCAAATCTTTGTTGGTTGCAGCGACGATACGTACATTTAAATCTATAGCCGCTTCGCCGCCTAAACGGTTTAGTTTTCTTTCTTGCAAAACGCGCAGCAATTTGGCTTGCAAGTGAATCGGCATCTCACCAATTTCATCTAAGAAAACGGTTCCACCACTTGCTTGCTCAAAAAGACCTTTGTGGTCTTTGAGGGCGCCTGTAAATGCGCCCTTTTCGTGACCAAAGAGCATGTCTTCAATCAAATTCTCTGGAAGTGCTGCGCAGTTCATCGCGACGAAAGGTCCTTTCGCACGGGGTGAGGATTCATGCAGCACTCGCGCTAAAACTTCCTTACCAGCGCCTGTGGGTCCAACCAATAAGACTGTTACATCGGTTTGAGCTACTTTTTGAGCCAAAGCGAGTAAATGCTGACTAATCGGGTCTACAAAAACGTAACTTGCAGGCTTTGCTCCGCTTTGCGCTACGTGACTCAATTCCTGTGACTTGTCTGAGGAAATACCTGAGACAACATCTGACCAAACGACTGGCCCCATCTCATCAGAGGCAATGACGTGAAGTGCACCCAAACGCATTGCGTCTACTGCAACCTCAATCCTTCTTCGCTCAACGCGGCATACAACAGGCACTTTACGACCGAGTAGCCCAATCAAGGTTTGCACCTCTTTTAAAAGCTCAACGTTATCGCTCAAGCGGATGATTAGTAAATGCGCCTTTTTCAAAGCCACATTAAGTTCATCAAGTGTGTTTACCGTTCTGAGTTGAATGCCTACTTGACCCAAATGAACGCGTTCAGCGTCACTTAAAGGGCTAATAGGATCTAGCCATACAGCATCAATTGCGTTTTCTGTCGAATGAATCACTTTTATTCAGCCTGTTACAATGGTATAGCTTTAAAGCAATACGTATGCCAGGATGAATATAATATCTTATGTATTAATTTTGAACTTTTAAATTAATATTATAGTATTAATAATATGCGTTCAAGTCGTAATATTGACATGAATTCTCAAGCACTCCAGAACGTCTTTGACGTACTTGTGACGCCTTGAGCGGTAGAAGCATTCGAATTTAAGGCGGTGGGCCTTGAGTTATTGCGAGTAGAGCCCACACCTGCATCAGTGATGGAATTTTGCCCAGCTTGGTTTGCTTTGACGATAAAGCCCCTACAAACCCGCCCGTCCGCACGTAACACCTCGATAGAGGGCATAAGTCGACTCTTAAATCCCATCAAACTACACATATAAGGCGTTGCAGGCTCCCAACTGATGGCAAAGTGTCTGCATTGCCAACAATTGGGGGAGTTGTTATATTCAGCCGCCTCACTGGGCTGTAAATTTAGGATGGAACTCATTGTCTAATACTGTGCTTTTTTTCAGAAAATTAATTGTCCTAAGTCAATTATCCTTGTAAAAGCTTCAGCACTGTTTGCTGACTTGTATTGGCTTGCGCGAGGACAGCCGTAGCAGCTTGCTGCATGATCTGTGTCCTGGACAAGTTTGTACTCGCCTGAGCATAGTTGGTATCTTGGATTGCACTTTGAGATGCTGTCAAATTAACCGACATGCTTTGTAAGTTATTGGTAACATAACTGAGCCTGTTCATCACAGCGCCCATCACAGATACTGTCGCACTGATGTTATCAATAGCTTTACCCAAACGCGTGATCATCGCCTCAGCAGCACTTTGTGAGCTGATGTAACTGCGCTGTGGCTGAGCTGATGGCACACCTGTTGTACTGGTTGGCATCACAGTGCCCGCTGCAGGAGCAGTTTGGTTTACGTCCCAAGTAATGTCACCCGTAATAGATCCGTTGGATCCAAAATCTGGAAGATCAATGCTCACTGTTTGATTGGCATCAGGCCCAACTTGGAACTGAAGCTGACCAACGAGTGGAGGAGCAAGAAGCGTTTGTGCGTCCTTAGCCAAGCCACCAGACGTGCCGGCTGTAAATCCAAGAGCTGTGAAATTAGAACCGGATGTGTAACCGTTTATACCGGGTTGAACATTAATTGGCTTATCAGACTGCAAACTAACTGTACCGTATACCGTAGATGCGTAGCTACCAGAACTAGCTGTAGCATTCACAATTCCTGTTACCCCCGGAGCGTTAGACTGGGGGTTACCTCCAAGTCCAAAATCGCTGGCCGTGTACTGTGTGCTGTCGTACCAAACGGATAAGTTTCTACCGTCAGTCGTGGTCAACTGAACGCCTTGACCTTGTGGGTTAACAGATGCGGTTACACCTGTCTCACCTACCGCTGGGTTCAAAGCGCTGATGACGGCCTGAATACGCTGACTTGGGGTTTGCGAGGTCTCTAAATCAACCTTGATACCAACTCCGTTTACGTACAGTGTCGCAAATCCGTTAGGAATGCTTTGGTTCACACCCGTCACCATCCCTGCAATCGTTGCTGGGTTAGCGACAGCTGTTACGCCGGTCAAGCTTGTTTGTGTGTTTATTGCAGCAGCAGTTGCGTTTGCTGAGGCAATCTTCTCACTCGTTGCTGAGACGCTTGCGTTTTGCGAAAGAATGTCCCCACTTGAAGTTGCACCAGGTATTGCTACGTTATTGATCACCAAGTCACCTTGGTTCAAAATAACAGGGCTTTGACCTGGATTGATGACAGACTCACCGCTATTTAAAACCGTAGGCTGTTGACCGGGTTGAAGGGTCGTGTATTTTTGTGTTGTCACTGTGGACAAGTTAGCTGTATAGTTACCTGGGCTAAGTCCAGTGTCACTCAAGTTGCCGTTCGGTGTTGTCCCGATAACGATTGGCTGTGCAACCTTAGACTCGAGCGAGAAGGTGCCGCCTTGAACGCCCTGGGTAAGACCCGTACGCGCTTCAAACGTCTGTGTTGTTGCAGATCCAATATTTTCAAACTGAACTTCAATGTTTCGACCATCCGGGGCAACTAAGCTCACGCCTTGGCTGTTATTGCCTGAATCAACAGCAGTAACGCCCGTTAAGTTTGAAATCGAATTGATCGCGGTTATGACCGCAAGTCTAGATTCGCGGGGATTGTTCAGTACTGAGGTGATTTGTGGGCTTATTACACCGTTGATCATCACGTTACCGTTCACAACGGTAGAGCCAGACATTGCTGAGCCCTCCATTGTGTTTTGATTCACAATCGCTGTTACGCCTGTTTGTGCCGTAACCTTATTGATCGCTGCAGCTTTTGCAATTGCACTCCCAGCTGCATTGTTTGCTGGAGAGACTTTATCGTCTGTTGCAAGAGAAGTTGGAACCACAACCTTGTTGATCGTCAAGTCACCCGCATTAAGACTTGGAATGCTTCCCTGCACTGCAACATTAACCGTTGTAATGTAGTTAGGAACAGTTAACTTTGTGGGTGGAGACTGAGTCAAATCAACTTGAGTTGGATTAGTCGCATTTTGCAGAATATTAAAAGTCAGGTTCCCACTTATGACCTGTGCGTTCACGGGGTTTGTGGAATCAAAACTTACTGTACCTGTTTGCGCATTTAAAGTACCCACCATATTGATGGTTTGATTACTTGCAGAGAGGAAAGTTGCTGTTACTGTATTGGCCTGAGAATCAAGACTCATACTTAACGCGCCACTTTGCAACCAAGTGCCAGGGGAAGCAAATGACTGTTGTCCCATTAACGTTGAAGAGTCATAATTTGCAGGTAACTGCAAACTTGCATCACTGACTTGCTGAGCCTCAGAATTACCGCCTGTTCCAAATGCAGTCTCAGTCGTTGCAGTTCCCGCTACGTAGGTCGAGTTGACACTGGTACCGGCCGTTAGAGCAGAAGGTGTTCCGTTAACAACTTGGTCTACGTTAAATGTGCTCTCAACTGTTGAGAGTGATACTGTTGCATCTTTTGGAATGATTTGCAACTGACCACTTGTTGCATCGATTTGAGCGTTGTAACTTTGGTTAAACGTTGTGTTTGAATTGAGTTTATTTACCAAATCCCCCGCAACAGCGGCTGGCGTTGTATTTACTGAATTCAAGGTTGAAGAAACAGTCGTGTTACCAAAAGTAACGCTGAGTGAGTCTCCGTTGCTCATGGTGCCTGTTGTTGGGACAACGTAGCCAGAGCTAGATGATAGTGCGCCTGTCGACAAATTCATTGTTGACGGTAAGGCTTGACCCGCAGTATTTGATGTGAATATCAAATTACTATTCGCGTCCACAGAGGCTGTATACGGGTTGCTGCCAGCATTGATTTTTTGGACCAAGGAACTAAGCGTCGTCGCCTCGGTTGTTCCGTAAGGTACAGAATAAGTGTTCGTTCCATCCGTAAACACTGCGCTTGGAACAGTTTTGAGATCTGTTGGTGGTTGCGGCGTATAGCTCAAACTAGAGAATGAATTGGTTGTTGCACCAAATCCAACCTGCTCTGCAATATTTTGTTGACCCACAGTTATAGATGGGCTGGGTGATATAAAGATGTTTGATTGCTTAGGAGCAGATACAGCTTTATAAACTGGGTAAGGACTGAGCTGTTTGCCCGCAGTTCCGTTCAACACTGGGAAACCGTTCCACTGTGTGTTATTGGATATGGCAACGATTTGTTGCTTGAGCTGCTGGAACTCTAAATCCAAGTCCATACGCTGGGAGTCGTTGTAGGTACCGTTGGCAGATTCCGTTGCGAGCTGCTGCATGCGCTGGAGCATCGTCGTGATCTGATTGGCAGCGCCCTCAGCGGTGTGAATTAAATTGACAGCATCACCGGCATTTTGTATGGATTGGGAAATACCGCTGATTTGTGTATGCATCCTATTCACAATGGCCATACCAGCGGCGTTGTCTGCGGCAGAATTAATCTTCATACCGGTGGACAACTGCTGCATAGAGGCAGATTGTGATTTGGCTGTTGTCTGCAAAGCTAATTGCGAATACAGTGCATTTACGTTTGTGTTGATTACTGTCATTTTTTCAACTCCTAGCCTTTATGGCCATTCAAATATTGCCACATACCAAGCAATTCACGTGCCAAGTCTTTTATTGGATTCTGAATGCTCGAATTCATCAAATTACTCAATTAAATAGATACTAAAGTTCTGGTAGTGGCAAAAAATTGTCGCTTTAGTGGCAATGGACAACCCATTTGCCACTTCCGCAATTTCTTCAGTGAGCCACCTCAGTTGAATGGATTGCGTCGGTAAAACCTTCTAATGACAGGCTTTCTGCCATCAAGTCGGTGTGTTGCGGATAGGCCTTCAAGCCTTTACGGACAACCTCAAGCGCACGCGCTGGGTCTAAATTGCATCTAAGCGCTCTCACCAACATCACATACGTGAAGGGCTGTGTGTGCTCGCCTTGCAAAGTCATTAGGTCTTCTAAATAATCCACACCCAAACGCCAATCTTGACGCATGATGGCCAAAAGACCATTAATAGCGAGCATGTCCTCGCTGTTAGGATATAAACTGATACCAGCATCGCCGAGTGCGTATGCCAAATCATTGTTATCGTTAGCCACTAATTGTTGAATGGCCTCACGAATCTCTGTAGGGGAGTACTGGGACACCTCGCCGTCAGAGAGCATGCGTCCCAGATTTGCGTGGGATATTAATTGATTGACTAAACTCATTGATTGCTCCTAGTTTGAACAAATTCCACCAAAATTGGTTTAAGGTAGTCATTCAAAGCAATTAGGATGCCAATTCGCTTTAGCAATCAAATATCAAATATTTGAACGGGTAAATTACACTATAAATGGTAATTTATAATTAATATATTAAAATAATTAGTATTTTATTATTATCTATAAAGTGGCAATATTTGTAAGGTTGGTCTTTAAATTGCCGTTTTAATTGGAGTTAATCGGAATAACTTTGCCAATCTTTAGGTGAGCTCATGCCACTGAAATCTCAAAAAGTGAGTCGGCCGAACGGCTCCTTTGCCTTGGTGCTGTGAGAGCATCAAAAGCTTTTGCTTCACGACCGCGTCATTGCGGGACAGATCTCGACTTAAGTTCTCAGTTTTGAAATTCAAGTTACCTTCAAAAAAGAAAGGCTCGCGCAGCAGTGTCTTGGTTCCACCATTTTTCTCCCACATGATGGGGACATAAAGGTCCTCGTAGCCGTAATGGCCCGCGAAATCTTCATCATACATGCCTATATTCTTAAATTTTTGAGTGTTAAATAAGAATGAATTTGTGTGAAACTCCGCTTTTACCTTATTAATATCATCCCAGGAGTCCTCAGCCCTCAGATAATGAAGTGCAGATTTATCCAATTTCTGCATATTGGCCAAAATCACTGGAATTGCTTGGTATGTCAATTTTTGGTCAATATCAAACACCAAAGTCCACTCCCCCGTGGCGTTAAAGATCCCCAAGTTCCTGGATCCCGAGATATTCCACTCAACATCAGAGTCCACCCGAAAGCATCTTAAATTGAGAGGAGTCTTGGGTGGGACAAATTCCTTGTCTGAAAAATCGTCTACTAATATGAACTCAACAAAGGGGATGAGTTGGGGGGGCAACTGAGACCAACGCTCGAGTTGCTCGTAAACTTTATCCAAGTGATTGTAAAAATGACTTACAACAGACAACTTAACCATTGTTCAATCCCCATTGCTCAATCCCCATTTCTTAATCCCCATTAGATAATTCCGATCCACTATTTAACAGTTAATGGCCTGGTGGCGAGGAATTATTCCTCAATCATTCACTCGATCAAAATGATTATATGTGTCAAATTCTTCAAGCCCCCTTGTTTTAGAATGAGGATGGTAATTTAAATATTCATATTAATTGCAACCTGAAACCTTCACTACCGATTCAAATCCTAACGATTTGACTAATAAAAAATGAGCTTCAAACCCAAAATTGCCGTGATCCGCCAATTAGCGCTTGGAGATGTCATTTTGACGACCCCCATCGTGAAACAAATATTTGCAGACTATTCGGGTCAATGCGACATTGATGTTGTTACGCTTAAGCCTGAAGTTTTCAAACACAATCCGATGGTTGCAAATATTTTGATGGCAAATGAGCCAATTAACTTTGTTGGCACTTATGACAAGATCATAAATTTGGACTTGGCTTACGAGAAATATCCAAAAATACATATTCTGGAGGCCTACGCCCTCTACTCTCACGGCAGCATACAGCAAATTGAAGATAAAAAAATAGATCTTTATTCTGGCCTTGAAGATCAAGTATCAGCTTTAAAAATCATTAATGAGAAAATTCAGGACGACTATTTGGTCATCCATATGCGCCGAGATACCTGGCCTAGTCGCAACCTCAAACCCGAGGTTTGGAAGAGTATCGTGGATACTCTCCTAGCTCAAACAAAACTGAAAATTGTCCAAATTGGATCAAGTAGCGAAATAGCATTCGATCACGACCCTAGGCTCGTGAATTTACTTGGACAGCTCAGCCTCGCAGAACTCAAAGAAATAATCTCCCACTCCAAACTCTTCTTTGGTATTGATTCAGGCACACTACACGTAGCAAGTAGCACTGACACACCCATCATTTGCTTATTCACAAGTGCCCACCACACACTAAGGATGCCATTACAAAGAGGGCCCGGGGCAATATTTGTACCCGTAGCTCCAAGAATTGGATGCTACGGTTGTCAGTCTAGCTTTGAGCCTCCCATCACTGGAGTTGTGTGTCCGATGGGAGACCCATTTTCACCGCCGTGCAGGGATCTCTTTGATATGGAAGACATCATTAGAGCTGTGCAGGCTACACACCTACACCTAGCTTAAGAGTCCTTGGATGAGGAACTTTTTGCCATCGCTTTGAGCTCACTCCTCCCAACAGATTATTCAAATAACGATTTAAGTGCAGTTTCAAACTCTCGGCAAAAGACCTCTGTGTTAAATAACTTCTTATTAGATTTAGCAGCAGCTAACTGATTTTTATATTGAGCTAACAATTGCGGCTTGTTATACAGCTCAATAGCCCTCCTCTCATACTCATCATGGGTGAAAGTGATCAACCCATTGAGTCCAATGCTATTGAGTAAACTCCCCGCCATCCTTGATACATAGGTTTGTCCAGACAGGGTCAGAATAGGTAATCCCGCCCAAAGCGCGTCATTTGCTGTTGTTCCCGCGTTATAGGGAGTTGTATCAAGGAATAAGTCTGCAGCCCTAAAACGAGCCAAATAATCTGACGGGTTAATCCGTCCCGCAAACCTCAACCTATCGGGATGTATACCGTGAGCCATTGCTGCATTAGTGAGATTTGTTTTAGACCAAACGTTGTCCTCCAATAACCACAAAACACTATCGGGGCAAGCTCTAAGAATTCGCATCCAAGACTCAAACACTTCTGGCGTGAATTTGTAGTTATTGTTAAAGGCACAAAAAATAAGTTTATCCTCTGGAAGTCCAAAAGCCTCGCGACTAGGTGTCGTGGCAATTGGCCTTTTGGAATCGCTCACCTGAAAAACAGTAGGCATATATAGTGGCTTCTCCGTAAAGTGCGGCAAAAGCTCAAGCGGCATGATGAAATGATCTGCAACTACATAATCCACATATGGCATGGCTGAGCTACCCGGATAACCCAAATAAGCCACTTGAACAGGTGCAGCGCCTCTGGCGATTAGATCAGGACGCGCCCCTGATGTAAGCCCCTGCAGATCTACCACAACATCAATTTCTAAAGATTTAATCAACTCCGCTGCAGCCTCATCACTCAGCCCTGCTACTGTATGAAAGTGATCAAAGGCGGATCTGACCCGTTCTCTAAACGGGGTTCCGTCCTCTGGACTCCAGCAAAAAGCGTGAATCTCTACGTTATCACGGTTATGCGTTTCAAACAGTTCGACAGTCAAGAGCGAGACAGCGTGCATGGATAAGTTCGAGGACAAATATCCGATCTTTAGTTTTTGATGCCCGTAGCGGTGCTTAAAGGGCACCATGCGCTCGAATTGCCCAACTTTTTCTTTAACAAATTTTCTGGCGCAATCTAACTGCTCTTTCGGATCTGCACTGAGCCCAAGCATAGAAAGCGGTGAGGCAGAGTTAAGTACCTCCTCCTCTGTGTGCTGTGTGCCGTAAATAACGGGCCACTCACACTGCTTTTGTCGCAAATGAATCCAGTGATGCAAAACGGGCCCTTGATTGGGGTCCGCTACTAGGCTTTTAAAAAGCGTTGCTTCTGATTCGTTATAACGTCTTAAATTCTCCTGCACTCGACCAATATTGTTCAAAATTTTGATCTTTGTATCCGTATTGATAGGGTGATCGATCAACGGATTATCTAAACAGAGGGACCAAATTCCAATTGCCTCATCTGATTTGCCGAGCTGCTCGATGATCGTGCCCCAACTCAGATAAGCCATAAAGAAATCAGACTTAATCTGAATACTTGCTTTCAGAAGGTTCACCGCCTCCTCAACACGTTGTGCTTGATTTAACAGCACCGCCAAATTGAACATCGCTATATAGCCGTGCTCTACGCCGGGGATACTTAAAAAGTCTTGATAGGCTTTAATTGCAAGCTCAGCTTGACCTGACTTCGTGAATTGGTCGGCCTGAGCCATGACATCCACAATTTGAGTGCGCTCCTCAGGCGTGGGCTGAAGCGCCACCATCGACTCAGCACTTAGCTTGGTAATTTCGTCCTTTAAGGACTGAATTTGGAGCTCTGACTCTACCAAAGACGGATCTAGCTCGGAGGCAGTCTGAGCGTCTTTTAATGCCTCATAAAATGATCTTTGGTTGCGGTGCAAAATCGAACGTACTAAGTAAGACTTAGCAAAATCTGGTTTGATGTCGATCGAAGCATTCACCCGCTCCAACGCTTTATCAACCTGTCCTTGAATAGATTCAATCACCGACAACGCATAAAGTGCAATGTAGTTTCTAGGGTTTCGAGCTAAAAGTTGTCCAAAAATAGGCTCAGCCAGGCCGTACTCACCGCGCTTGAAGAGCTCAAGCGCACCAAACAAAATGGATTGCTCGGTGGCTTCTAATTGATTGAGCGGATTGGCTACTTGGGACATGGATTGGGGGATTAATACGTGCTAATTATTTTAATACCAGCTTTGTGAAGGAGCTTGGATAAGCCAACTGCAACTGCAACTGCAACTGCAACATAATAAAACTAGATTTCAGTGCCACATCTATTCGTTAATACTCTCGTATCGCCTCATCCTTCGTCTTCATAATAGGATATGCAATGTAGGAGAAAATAGATCGCCTGCCCACCACAATCTCACCCGTTAAAGTCATCCCGGGTAGAACTTTAAGGGGTTTATTCAAGTTATCTAAACTAATCTCCTTTAAAGTCACGCGCGCAGTATAAAAACCAAACGTGTTTTTCTTATCATCACTAGAGTTGCTGGTCGTATCTTGACTGATCCTACTGATACTCCCCTCGACAATGCCGTGCTTTTGAAATGGAAAGGCATCAATTTTGACTCTAACTGGATCCCCAATGTTAACGTTTGAGATATCACTGGCATCGATTTTGACTTCTGCCTCAAGTGAGGCCTCAATAGGAACGAGGGTGATTAAAGCCTCAGCCTCACGAATCACAGAGCCCTTAGATAATCTTGCAACCTCTAAAACGACTGCGTTCTCAGGTGCCTCAATGGTGATTGAGCTACTGCGCCTTTGGTTTTTAACGAGCTGTTCAGCAAGACCGTCTCGCTCACGCTGAGCAGTTACGAGTTCTTCTAAAATCTTTTGACGGTACTCACTCACGTAAGCGGCCCTATCCGCTTCTGTACCCGATAACTCTTTTCGCAGTTCGTTGTCTTTGTTTTTAACATTCAACATCGTACTCTCAATCTCCAAGCGCTTGTCACGAATCTCCAGTAAACCTTTTCTGGATTGGAACTGTTTTTCAACAAGCTGCTCATTCATCGTCTCAATCTCTTTGAGCGATTGAAGTCGGTTCTCTAAGTTTTTGATCTCAAGCGCATTATTCGTAATTGAGGACTTGAGTCTTGAGATATTCTCATTCAAGCGTGTAATGTGCGCACGAAACGCCTCACTTCGCCCTGCATCTAAGTTGCCCTGCAATTCATCGTGGACATTCTTACTCGAGACAAAGGTTTTTCCGTCCCGCTCTGCCTCTAGCCTCCTTACCTGAGCGTCTAAGCTATCTAAACGCTCTTTAACCTGGTTCAAATCAGAACCCGTTACAGTTGGATCTAGCGTCGCTAGTACATCGCCTTTTTTAACTATTTGTCCAACCGTTGCATTCAAGGTCGCAATTTGAGAGGTCTCAATAGGCTGAAGTACTATATTTGGAAGTGTTGCAACTAACTTACCCCTTGTAGATATCACTTCATCAATTTTTGAAAAGTAAGACCAAAAGAAGAAGAATAACAACATTGAAAGCAGCAAATAAAGAGTAAGCGATATGCCCGTTGGTACCGGGGTCATCTCAATCTCATCTGCATCGGGCAAAAATTCATGAGATTTATTTTTAGTTTTAAAAAAACTTTTCATGATCTGCCGTTCTGTTGATACCAAAGGTGGGCGTACTCTTTGCACTGTGTGAGCAACTGTTTATGCGGTGCAGAGTCCAGGATTTTTCCGTTTTCAAAGAAAAAGATTCTGTCCGAGTGAACCAAGGTAGAGAGCCTGTGGCTCACAATAATAACTGTTCTTCCAGCAGCGATCTTGGCTAAATTATCCATAAAGATAACTTCACTTTCAGGATCAAGCGCGCTGGATGCCTCGTCAAAAATGAGAACTCGGGGTTGGTTCAAAATTGCACGAGCGATGGCCAGACGCTGTCGCTGTCCACCCGAGAGATTAGTCCCGTTCTCCTCAAGGTTTGTATCGTAGCCCTGGGGGAGTTTTTCAATAAACTCATCTGCCCCAGCGATTTGGGAAACCCGGACCACCTCCTCAAACGAAGCGTCCGGTTTGGTAATAGATATATTTTCCTTAATGGTGCCTTTAAAAATAAAGTTCTCTTGCAACACAACACCGATATTTTTACGCAAATAGTAAAGATCTAATTCTCTAATATCAACCCCATCAAAGCGAATCAAACCATCTTGGACTTGGTACAAACTTTGAATCAACTTTGTGAAGGTGGATTTACCTGAACCACTTTTGCCAACTATACCGATGATCTCGCCTGAATTGATATTCAAGTTAAGTTTATTGAGTGCATAAAACGTAGCACCAGGGTACTTGAATGAGACGTCTTGAAAAGTAATATGCCCTTTGATTACAGGTCTTAGTCCAGAAGTTGACTGACGCTCTGAGGGGTGATTCATCATCCCACCCAGCATGCGAACTGCGATCATGGTTTGCTGGTACTCGTGAATCAGTCCAACAAACTGAACAATGGGTGTCACCACACGCCCAGACATCATCTGAAAGGAGATTAGCGCACCAACTGTCAACTGTTTATCAAAGACGTCCAACGCACCAAAGAAGATGATGGCGATTGGCATAATTCTTTGCAAGAACTGAGTTACAACTTGGGCGGAGAAAGATATTTTCATGACGCTAAAGTTCAGCATCACTGAGTTCGCAGACCTTTGATCCCAGTTCTTACGCTGTAAGGGCTCTAGGGCAAGGGACTTGACGGTTCGGATACCGTGAATAGACTCAACCAACATACCCTGCCTTAAACTCTCGGCAGCGGACAAGTTCTCAAGCCTAGACATAAAGGGCTTGATCAGCAATAAAACGACCAAACCCATACACAGAGCAATCAAGATCACAATAAGCGTGAGCTTAAATGAATACATGAACAGTACGGGCAAAAAGACTATAAACGAGACGATCTCAAGAACAGTAAAAAACATACTGCCAGTTAAAAAAGCCCTAACACTTTGGATTTGCTGCATCTGGCGTACCACCAGTCCAGCCGTATTTCTCTCAAAATACTCAATGGGCAAGGACAAAAGATGAGCGAAGGTGCGACGATTGAGCTTCATATCAATCTTGTTGGTTGCGTCTAGCAACAAATACTGACGCAAATAGGTAAATACCACCTCGAAGATAATCGCAATAAAAATACCAATCGTCAGTACCCAAAGAGTTGACTTACTCTCATGCACTAAAACCTTATCGATCACAAGTTGCGTAAATATAGCGGAACTAAGTCCCAAGATACTTAAAACAAAGTTGGTTATTGCAATGTCGCGAAAAGTATGCTTTTGCTTAAAAATCTCCGGCAAAAACCATAAAAGTCCAAAAGGCTGATCTTCGTCTGTTAACTTATAAACTCTTTTAACAAACACTACACGACCAGACCAAATAGACTGAAATTCAGTAAAAGGCATCTCCTTGACCGATGCCTGTGGATCTTTGGGATCAAGAACCACAATAAATTCACGCCCTGGTGTGTTAGATACACCGGCAACTATGCAGTATTCATCATCCTTTAATTTAACGAGTATGGGAAACACGCCCGTTAACTCAAGTAATTCTGTAAAACTTAATTGATCAAACTTAGCCTTTAAGCTAATGTTGCTTGCTATCCTGATCAGCTCTTGGGCAGAGGGCTCCCGCCCTGCCAAAGCATTTTCTTGCTCAATACGCTCCGCTATAGCCGGAACACCAAAATGTTTAGCAACAACGGTTAGACACTGAATTGAGGTGTGAATAGACACTTTTAGTTTTTTACTTTCTATTAATTACTGAGAACCAGCGAGCTCAGCCTAAAAACTGAATCGAATGACAAACTAATTGCCAATTGGATCCAAATTTATAACGCGCCAAAGACTCACCCGTACTGAAAGAGTCATTTTAGCTTCTAGATGGCTCACCCGCCTTTCACAAGCACTACGGATGCGCAATTTGTAGAACTATTCGGGTTAGCCGCTCCAGCGAGTGCATTAACACTTGATCCGGCTATACCCGCTACACCGCCACCCATTAATTGCTGAGCCGAGGAGATTCCGCCTAACAATTGGCCATTTTGATCATATTGACTCAAAATGTTACTTAAAACAGACAAATGACTCGAAGTTGGCAGTTGGTTATTTGAGGCTAAACCTTGCCCAGGGGATGCACTCTGAGTTTGGATTGAAGATTGAGTTGTTGCCGGGAGCAATGAATTACCTGCCCCGCCGTTCGTATACTCGCTCAAGGCTTGTGTCAACTGATTGACTGCAGTGGATGTTGCTGCAGTTGAGGCCAACCAGACGTCCGCCATTTCATGGGTCTTACCGTCTGTTGTTGTATAGCTGGATTTGAGCCCAATCGTATTTCCGTTACTAGACTCGTTAACTACAGTTGGGGTTAAGCTTAAGGACTCAATGTTAAGCTGAGCCAAAGTAAAGAGTGTTCCAACAGGTGCAGTATTTACGTTTAAAGAGTCCCCGGCTGATGCGTTAATTTCTGATCCGTTGCTATCAAGTGTGGGCGCGCCGGTATCTACCCAAACCTGTAGCTGATTAAATATAGGATTGTTTGCGTCTATAACTGTTGCCCCTTGTTGAGCAAATGCAGATAGAGCTGCAAATCCATTAGACGCCGTCTGACCATTGGGCAATACAGTTGCAGAACCAAAGAGCTGAGAGCCATTGGTGATTGTGGTAGCACCAGGAGGCAGGTCAACTAGGAAGCCTTCACCCGGTGTAATCCACCCTACACTCGCATTACTTGCCCCAGTGTTACCCAAATCGAAAGTCACTCCAGACTTGCCTATTTGTTCAGTCTTTATGCCAGATGAGGGAGTAGTTGATGTCAATACAGAAAAAGCCGAAGAAGATAAACCCGCCACATTTGCAGTGCTAAGTGCTTCTACGCCGGTCAAATCCAAAACAATAGGAGTAATTGCACCGAGCGCTGCGATTTGAGCTGTACTGAGCTTACCCAGTTGAGTATTACTGATACCAATTTTTTGAGCTGGTGTAAGGCTGGCTAATTGAGCTGTACTAAAACCGGCAAGACTTGGCGGGCTGATAGCACCCAATTGAGCAGATCCCAAGTGTTGAATCTGACTGGTCGTCATTGCCCCCAGTTGCGCAGAAGTTAACCCAATAATCTTAGAGGGCACCATGATTGAGATTTGTAACGTACTTAGTGCTGCAATATCTTGTGTAGTTAAGTAGCTTAGTTGATTAGAACTTAGCCCCACGATCGCACTCGTCCCAAGTAGAGCTACATCAGTTGTTGTAAAGCTAGCAATGGCTGTAGGACTGATTTGGTTGAGTTGGATTAAATTTAAAGCACTTAACTGCGCAGTAGTAAGCGCAGCAACATCTTGGAAGGTTAGCGAGGAAATTTGAAGCGTTGACAGCCCTTTAACCTGGACGGTTGTTAACGAACTTACCTGCCCTGTAGTTAAAACTTTGATGTCTGCCGAAGATAGACCAAGCAGAGCTGTGGGCGTTAAAGCTGTTAACTGGGCAGTGCTCATTGATGCAATATTAAGCGTTGAAAGTGCAGCAATTTGGGTACTCTTCAGCGCTTGTAGTTGTCCAGCTGTTAAGTTAGCAACAGTAGAAGTAGATAGCGTATTGATAAGTGCATTACTCAGATCTCCAACCTGCCAAATACTCAGTGTCTGAAGTTGACTTGTAGAGAGCTCATTTAAAAATGCAGTGCTTAAGTTACCTATTGCCGCAGTCCCAAGTTCAGTTATTTGAGTTGTACTTAAAGCACTCACCTGAGAGGTACTTAGTTGTTGCCACTGCGCACTGCTGAGTGAGTTAAGTTGATAACCAACCAGTGACTGCATTTGTACCGTTGTCAGTGATGCAATATCGGTTGTTGTCAAGCTTGCAATTTGTGTGTTAGTGAGCGACTCAATTTGATCCGTCAAAAACGACTGCAACTGCGGCGTCGTGAGATAAGATAACTGTTTAGTGCTTAGCTCTGATATCTGATTGTCACTAAGGCTCGTTAAAAACCCAGTCGTTAAATTCTTGATTTGCGAAGATCCAAGCGCTTGCAGTTGTGATTGAGATAAGTATCCAGTATTGGTCTGATTCCATGCAGCCAACTGAGTATTAGATAAGTTAGCAATCATCGATGTTGTCATCGCTGCAACATCTTGGGTCAATAAATTGGAGATAACGTCTGTGGATAAATACTGTACCTCAGTTGCTTTAATGCCAGCGAATTGAACACTCGTTAAAGACTGAGTAAACCCGTTGTTCAAACCACTAATTTGCACAGAGGTAAGCGCACTTATTTGCTGTGAACTTAGCGCAGCAATTTGAGGGTTGGAGAGGGTTTGTAGCGAATCTGTTGTTAGACCTTGAATCTGGGAGAGATTCAACATCGCTAATTGCGCAGTAGTTAGGGCGTTGATCTGTGCTTCATTTAAAGCAGCAATATCTAAAACATTCAGTCCTGCAACTTGAGTACTGGTTAAACCTGCAATAACTGATTGTGTCAGGGACGTAAAGTCAGCCGAGCTGAGCGACTGGAGCTGTTTAACACTCATCGCCTGCACCTGAGCGACAGAGAGTTGCGCTATTTGGTCCGTCAAAAATGCTTGTAACTGTTTTGTAGATAGCGCTTGTATGTGTGCAGTGCTCAGGCCGACCATTGAGGTATCCGTAATGGAGGCGAGGTCTGCACTACCCAAACTTTGTATCTGCAGTGTCGAGAGTGCTCTCAACTGCGAGGATGTGACACTTGCCCATTCAGTTAAGCTCAAGGCCGCAAGTTGTGAGGTCTTTAAATTAGCAAAAGTACTGGACGATAGACCTAAGATCACGCTTGGATCTAAAGCTTGGATATCAAGGTTAGTCAAAACCCCCAACTGATCAATACTCAACTCTTGAATTTGGGCTACTGAGAAAGCACTAAATTGTTGGGTTGACAATTTAGAGAGCAAATTCGTAGACATTGCCTGCAGCTGAGCCTGCGTAGTGGCTCGGATTTGGTCACCCGTTAGCGCACCGATTTGCGCAGAACTCAGACCCGTCAAAATATCAGTCGTCAGCGCGCTCCACTGGCTAGTCGGTATGCTAGCAAGGGCAGCCGTACCAAGCCTGGAAAGCTGATAGGACGAGTTGATTTGGATTACAGACAATTTGTTTACCCACCGATAAGACGACTATATTAAATCGACCTGACTTGCCCAAACTGAAGTATAGGTGGCTGAGCGCCAATAATGGATAAATTCACAGCCCAAGGACTCCCCATAACCCGAGTTAGTAATAACTCAGGTTATGGGGTCTGATTTAATGACCCAAATTCATACACAGTGCACCTTGAGCCCTCAATCTTAGGACGAACTATTACCATTTTTAGTAACAGTGACCTGGGTAGTGCTTGCCTGGCCTAACAACTGTGATGTAGGTGTCGAACTTACAGAACTTGCAACCTGGGTACTAGGTACCGTACTTGCAACCAACTGTCCGTTTGCGTTGTACTGGCTGAGCGCGCTTGCCAAGACTGAAGCGGAACTTGCTCCCACCGCTGAACTTGTGCCAGCTCCACCTGATGCGCCTGCTCCCGTAACCCCAAGAGCTGTTGCGCCAGATGGGTTAGTGCTTGCACCCGTTGAAGCGTACTGGCTCAGTGCACTTGTGAGCTGGTTGATTGAGTTCGCAGGGCTTGGAGCCGCCGCTGAGGTCAACCAAACATCAGCCATCTCGTGGGTTTTACCGTCTGTGGTGGTAAAGCTAGAAATTAGACCGATAGTGTTACCGTTATTGGACTGATCTACGGCTGTTGCATTCAAATTGAGGGACTGAATGTTCAACTGTGACAGTGTAAATAATGTGCCCACTGGGGTCGTGCCATTGGCTCCGCCGGTACCAGTATCCACCCAAACTTCAAGTTGGTTAAATATTGGATCACTTGCATCAATCACGTCCTTACCGTTGCTGACAAAGGCAGACAGAGCGGCAAATCCGTTTGGAGCTGTTTGACCGTTTGGCAACACAGTGGCCGATCCAAATAGCTCTGAACCATTTGTAATAGTCGTTGCACCTTGGGGAAGATCAACAAGGAAGCCCTCGCCTACTGTTATCCAGCCAACATTGGCATTGTTTGCACCTGTGTTACCTAAGTCAAATGTAACTCCAGAGGCACCAATTTCCTGGGTTTGAATACCAGAGGATGTGCCTGTTGAGGTCAATACAGACAGAGCTTGAGGTGTTAATCCTGCAGCATTAGCTGTGCTCAGTGCGTCTACACCAGTTAAATCCAATACGATCGGTGTAATTGAGTTTTGCGGCAAAGCTTGAATATTTGCTGTACCCAAAGCTACCCAATCGTCTCTGGTAAGTGTCATCGTTTGAGTTGTAGTCAACGATGAAGCCTGAGTTGTCGTAAACGCAGAATAATCAGCAGTGCTCAGATTCAAAATTTGCGTTGTCGTGAGCGCTTGAACGCTACTAGTAGATAACGACTGGAACTGTGAGGTGGTTAATGCATTCAGGTTTGTCGTCGTCAAATTAGAAATTTGAGTTGTAGTCAAAGCCTGCACACCGGCAGTATTTAAATTAGCAATCTCACTCGTGGTCAACGAATTAAGCTGAGTAGTTGTAAGCGCTTGAACCTGTGTTGAGCTGAGTCCAAATACAGTCGATGTAGCGATGCCAGATATCTGTGTAGTCGTTAGAGCCGCTACATCAGAAGTACTTAGGCCAACCAAACCGTAGGAGGTCATAGCGTTCAGTTGAGAAGTGGACAAGTTAACAGCTTGCGAGGTTGTAAATGCACTGACCTCAGTCGTCGTCATCGCAGCGATCCCTGAAGTTGTCAAAGCAGCTACCCCAGAAGTGGTGAGCGCAGCAACCTGCGAAGTTGTAAGGTTAAACACAACACTCGTGGAAATTCCTGCGACCTGCGCTGTGGTCAAAGCAGCAACACTTGAGGTGCTCAGATTGACAACCTGCGAGGTGGTGAGCGCATTCAACTGTCCAACTGTAATTGCCGGTACTTGAGACGTAGTCAAGGAAGACACTGCTGTGGTGCTGAGGGCTGCTATACCTTGAGTAGTCAAATTGGGGATCTGAGTCGTCGTGAGAGTCGTAACAGTTGCCGTATTCAAACCACTTAATTGTGCTGTAGTTAAAGCAGCAACCTCAGTTGTACTCAAAGCCACCAATTCACTTGTAGTGAATGCATTCAATTCGCTAGTCGTTAAAGCAGCCACTTGTGTAGTTGTCAATCCAGCAACTTGTGCCGTGGTGAGTGCAGCCACATTACTTGTACCCAAGGCTGCAATTCCTGCGGTCGTGAATCCTAGTACAGCAGTAGTTGAGAGTGCCTGCACTTGGGAAGTTGTTAAATTAAATACTGTGCTCGTGCTCAGACCATTAACCTGCGAAGAGGTCAGTGCTCCAGCGTCCGTAGTCGACAAACTATTAAGTTGTGTCGTCGTCAACGCATTAATTTGACTGGTCAACAAAGCGCCTGCTTGTGTGGTCGTAAGCGCTGCGACACTGGAAGTACTTAAAGCCACTACTTCAGAGGTATTGAGCACCACCAAATCAGTCGTGGTGAGAGCCTGCGCCTGCGCAGTTGTCAAGGCGTTAACATTGGCTGTCGATAGACCATAGACCTGAGTAGTTGTTAGAGCAGCAATATCTGCTGTCGTAAGACTTGTGAGCCCAGAGGTGGTCAACGCTTTGAGTTGAGCCGTAGCCATGGACTGCACTTGGGTAGTGGTCAGCGCAGCAACTTGAGCTGTGGTCAAGGCATTAACTACTGCGGTACTCAGGTAAGGAACTGTGGCGCTTGAGAAAGAGGCAACCTGCGTCGTCGTCAAGGAATTGACTGTCGCTGTACTAAGTCCTTTGACTTGTGAGGAGCTCAAGCTCGCAATGTCTGCAGTATTAAGACTTGCTAATTCGCTCGTAGTTAAAGCATTAAACTGATCCGTTGTAAATGCAGCTACCTGTGTGGGTGATAAAACCGAGATAGATGACGTGCTGAGTGCTTGGACTCCACTTGTTGTCAGATTTGCAATTGAAGTTGTTGTCAGAGCTTGAGCCTGAGTAGTACTCAAAGAATTGAGCAAAGTCGTACTGAGTCCAATAATTTGCGAAGTGGTCAATGCAGCAACATCTGTAGTACCGAAGTAAGCCAATTCACTGGTGGTTAGGGCATTGAGTTGATCTGGACTCATCGCACTGGCCTGAGCTGTATTGATTGCACTTACTTGTGAAGTCGTTAAGGCTGCAATGACAGCTGTGGACAACTGTGCAAACTGATCGCCGCTAAAGGCTTGCATTTGATCAGTTGACAATGCGTTAACTGTAGCAGTTGACAAATAGTTAACTTCCGAATTAGTAATTACAGCTATATCCGTCGTTGTCAGTACCGATACTTGTGAACTGGTGAAGGCGTTGTACTGTGCGCCAGACAATGCTTGAGCTTGGACAGTAGTAAGCGCCTGAACTTGACTCGTGGTCAAAGCAGCAAGATCATTCTGGTTCAAATACCCCATATTTGTAGCGGTAATAGCTTGCAACTGAGTTGTCGTAAGTGAACTTGCAAAGGTAGTGGACAAACCGTTGACTTGAATTGCTGTTAGATCAGCAATATTCGTAGTACTTAAACTACCTAACTGAGTCGTTGTGATTGCTTTTAACTGATTGGTCGTAAGCGCAGTAACCTGCTGAGTGCTTAAGATTGAGATATCACTTGTTGACAACACACTGATATCGTTAGCAGTTAGAACATGAATCTGCGCAGAACTCAACGCACTCACCACAGACGTTGATAGACCGGAGGCTTGATTTGTGGTCAATGCCGCAATTCTATCTGTGGCTAGCTTCGCAATTTGAGTCGAAGTCAGCGCATTTAACTGGCTTGTAGACATCGATGCAATTTGTGAAGTCGATAGTACGCCAATTGCATCAGTGGTTAGAACTGGAATCTGCGTTGGAGTTATTGAACTTACCGTCGAAGTTGTGAGTCCTTGGACCTGAGCGGAAGTGATTGCACTTGCCTGAGTAGTCGTGAGTGCACTCAGCTGGGAAGTGGTAAGCGCATTCAGTTGATCCGTGTACAAAGCGCTAACTTGTGTTGTT
>CAITYM010000094.1 GCA_903896615.1 uncultured Burkholderiales bacterium | reverse complement strand
TCTTGATCGCCAACCTCGAGTCAAAACCCACTGCGAGGCGCCCACGCAAAGTACAAGTGCTGCGTAGGTGGACATTTTCCCATCCTCACCAAATAAAACAAGCCCAGCCATCAGCACGAAACATCCGACCAATGTGTTGACAAAAAACCGAGTCCATTTACCCAACTCGGATCTTCCCTTTGAGGCGTTAAGGTTTACAAATGATACCGCCAAGCCCATCGCAATTGCTGGTGCGAAAAAATCGGCAACATAGAGGGTCAAAGTAATAATATCCATTTGTTCAGATTCTATGTGCATCGATTTTATAATGAGGGAATGGCAGTCTGGGCTCTTGGCCTCAATCACATCACCGCTCCACTCGATTTGCGTGGACGCTTTGCCTTTGCCGTCGAACAACTAGGACCAGTTCTCTCGCAGTTACTCCACAAAATGCAGGACCCTACTGAGGCGGCGATTTTGTCAACTTGCAACCGCACTGAGATTTACTGCGCCGCCAACAAGGTCTCACTCGCGCAAACGATGGATTGGCTTGCCCAGTCAGGCGGCGTGCCCATTGAAGCGCTTCAAAAGCACACTTACATGCTTGAAAATGCTCAAGCAGCCAGGCATGCATTTCGAGTAGCAAGCGGACTAGATTCGATGGTGCTTGGAGAGCCACAAATACTTGGGCAAATGAAAGAAGCCGTTAAAGCTGCACGGGATGTAGGCGCAATTGGAACCACTTTAAACCAAATGTTTGAGCGCTCCTTCTCTGTTGCTAAGTTGGTTCGTAGTTCAACCGAGATAGGAGCCCACTCCATTAGCATGGCCGCTGCGGCCGTGCGCCTAGCCTCCCAGTTGTTTGAAAACATCTCAGATCAAAAGATTTTATTTGTCGGTGCTGGAGAGATGATTGAACTTTGCGCCACCTACTTCGCTGCCAAAAACCCTCAATCCATCACCATTGCAAACCGAACCATGGAGCGCGGTCAAAGATTAGCGCAATCCTTAGGTGGGCAAGTGCTTGCCCTTGCAGAATTACCAGATCGACTCCATGAGTTCGATATTGTGATTAGTTGCACAGCAAGCACATTACCACTTATAGGTCTTGGTGCGGTTGAGCGTGCTTTAAAAGTACGCAAACACAGGCCCATGTTTATGGTGGATTTGGCTGTACCAAGGGATATCGAGCCAGAAGTAAAGTTATTAAGCGATGTATACCTCTACACCGTTGACGATCTAAGTAGCGTCGTCCAATTAGGCCTGGCTAACCGGCAAGCGGCAGTTGCACAAGCAGAGTTAATTATCGACTCAGGAGTGCAAAATTTTGTGCATTGGCTTGAGCGCAGAAACGAAGTCCCACTCATTCAGCAGCTCAACGCTCAAGCCGAACACTGGCGAGAGGCTGAACTGATTAAGGCTCAAAAACAAATTTCTAAGGGTGAAGATATCCAAAAAGTCTTGGAGTCGCTTTCAAAGAGTTTGACCCAAAAAATGTTACACGGTGCTATGACAGAACTCCGCAGCCCCGACCCCCAAGCCCGAGAGCAGGCTCACCGCTCCATCGAACAATTCTTTTTACGTAGCTCACGTTAGCTACTCAAACCCCTATGAAACCATTCATGCGCTCGCAACTCGAGCGATACTCGCAGCGCCTTGAGGAGCTCAATTTCTTGCTCTCCAGAGAGGACATCATGAAAGACATGACTCAGTTCCTGAGTCTCTCCAAAGAGCATGCCGATGTCAGCGCCGTATCAGCACCATTTGAGCGCTGGAAACAGCGCATGTCAGATAAAGAGGAAGCGGAGCAAATGTTAAAGACCGAGGAGGCAAATGTCTCCGGCGTCTCCGGCGCCTCCGCAGACCCCCAAGCCAATGAAATGCTAGAGATGGCACAAGAGGAAATTGCAACTGCACAAACAGAGTTGGACCAACTCGAGGCGCAGCTCCAACGCATGCTTTTACCCAAGGACCCGGACGACTCACGCCCGGCCTATCTAGAGATTAGAGCCGGCACAGGCGGAGATGAGTCAGCACTCTTTGCGGCAGACTTGCTCAGAATGTATACGCGTTTTTCAGAGCGCATGGGATGGCGAATTGAATTAATGAGTGAATCCCAAAGTGAGTTGGGTGGGTACCGAGAAGTGGTGCTCCGGATTGATGGATCAAACGTCTACGGACGACTCAAGTTTGAGTCCGGTGGGCACCGTGTACAACGGGTCCCAAGTACCGAAACACAGGGACGCATTCATACCAGTATGTGCACGGTTGCCGTACTCCCCGAGCCCGACGAAGCGCTTGCAGTTCAAATTAATCCTGCTGATCTTCGCATTGACACCTATAGAGCAAGTGGCGCAGGGGGGCAACATATCAACAAAACCGACTCTGCTGTACGCGTTACACACTTGCCAACCGGGATCGTTGCTGAATGTCAAGATGACCGCTCACAACACAGAAACAAAGCTCGCGCTTTGCAAGTTTTATCTGCACGCATACAGGAGAAGGAGCGATCAGAGCGATCAGCTAAAGAGGCAGCTACGCGCAAAGGACTGATTGGAAGCGGGGACCGCAGTGAGCGCATTAGAACTTATAACTTCCCACAAGGTCGACTCACTGATCACCGCATTAATCTCACTTTGTATAAATTAACTTACATATTAGAAGGCGATATGGAGGAGGTCATAAGTTCACTCGAACACGCAAGGCAGGCTGAACAACTTGAAGAGTTGGAAGTTGGTGGACTGTATAAATAGGTTTCATTCACGGATTAAGGCTTATACATTCCTCATCTATTTGCTATCCATTTATAAATAAAGTCACAACATTGCAAAACAGATACGATGCAAATCCTTGAAGCTCTATACTGGGCCAAATCTGTGGGTGCTGAAGCCTCAGATCGACAAATTCTTTTGCTGCACTGTCTTGGCCAACCTACCCACAACAAAGCCTACTTGTTAACGCATGATCGCGACTCACTTAATCTTGAACAAGTATCGCGCTATAAAGATCTGATCCATCGGTGCAATGCAGGTGAACCCGTTGCATACTTAACTGGTTTTAAGGAGTTCTTTGGGCTGGAATTCAAAGTCAACAGCGCCACACTCATACCCCGACCTGATACAGAAACTCTCGTGAATTGGGTACTTGAAACTGTGGCTCAAGACCCTAAACAACCGTTCTCTATCGACAACATCTTGGATCTTGGTACAGGCTCAGGTTGCATAGCCATTAGCTTAAAGAAATATCTACCCCAAGCAAATGTATGGGCCACAGACCTGAGTGAGGACGCATTGAATGTTGCAGTTGAGAACGCTGCTCGTCACCAAGTAAAGGTCAACTTCGGGTTAGGCGCCTGGTTTAACGCGCTTGGTACTCAGGCGTCGAGCTTGACTTTTGAGCTCATTGTCTCCAACCCCCCTTATATTGCAGCTGAGGACTCGCACTTAGCGAATCTTCTGTTTGAGCCGAAAAGCGCACTGGTTGGCGGCCTCTCAGGCTTAGAGGCCTTCAAAGAAATCATGGAAACAGCACCTAAGCATCTAAGCCCTGGTGGTTGGCTGCTCTTTGAGCATGGGTACAACCAAGGGGAGACGATTCAATCCCTATTTGCAGAATACGGCTTTGAATTCATTCAAAGCCGTAATGACCTTGCGGGAATCTGCAGGTGTACTGGAGCAAGGTGGCCTATTAATGGAATAATAGAGCCCTAATACTTATTTGACAGCGGAGAGTCCTTTATGAGCGATGTTCAACAACAAATCGATACATTAGTTAAAACCAATGACATCATCCTTTTTATGAAAGGCAATGCTAGTTTCCCCATGTGCGGATTCTCTGGTCGTGCGATCCAACTGATCAAGGCCTGTGGCGTTGACACTCAAGCCTTGAAGACAATCAACGTGCTTGACGAGCCTGATATTCGACAAGGCATCAAGGAGTACAGCAACTGGCCCACCGTTCCACAACTCTACGTAAAGGGGGAGTTCATTGGCGGCTCAGACATCATGACCGAAATGTACGAGTCAGGCGAGCTCCAAAAGGTATTGACTATTTAGTCTCTAAGGCGCAAGTCCTCGGCGATCCAGTGCGAGCGCGCCCTAAGCACAGCTTGGGCATAAGCATCGTCCCGAATATTGCCGTTGTACCGGCCCAGTGCCCTTAAGAGGGAGTTTCCCTCTATATCCATGTAATGTCTCAGTATCGTGCAGCCAAACCTTACATTCGTTTGTAAGTGTAATAAACGGGTGCTGGGCTGTAGCTTAGTTTGACCTGTGGTCTGATCAATTGCACCGTTTGTCACAAGTGCTTTACTCATCCAAAAAGGCATCACTTGCATATACCCCAGTGCTCCAGCAGAGCTTATGGCGAATTTATTAAAACCACTTTCGACCTCTATCACCCCTAAAACCAAACTTGGGTCCAATCTGGCTCGAATGGATTCATACCAAACAGTTTGAAGAAATATGCTTCTCAGGTCTGCTCCATTTAGTTCCTCAAACGACTGGTGTCGTGCATTTAAATAGCGCTCAAGTCTTGGGTTTATTTCAAAGAACCAGGTTCTGTATTTTTCCCGCAGCGCCTTATCACTAAGATGATCTGGGTTAGGTGGAGGTGCGTTCTCCAAGGCTTGGTGCAATACGAGCTGAAAAGCACTGCTCAAAGTCTCCTCTTGCTGAGCCCCTGCGTAGGCGGTAAGCGTAAACACACCCAAGTATCCCGCAGCAAGCCAGTTAGCAAGGTTGCTTCCTCGTGCTCGTTTTGGTCTAGGGCTTAGCTTTTGCATTGGCCAAGCCGTAAGACCTCCCAAACTCGATTTTCTTGGGCGTAATTGGGTTTGACACATTTGAGCCGTCAAGCAGACTTTTCTAAGGATTCACCATTTCTTAATGCGGCAAAGCAAAGTGACTAAGGAGATACTCACTCGCTTTTGCGGGAGTCATTTCAGTTGCAGTTGCCTGGGTTCTGTGTTGATACTCTACTTTGTTTTCTTTTAACCCACGGTCAGATAAAACCACTCGGTGTGGGACACCAATTAACTCCCACTCTGCAAACATAACTCCGGGTCGCTCGCCCCTGTCATCTAAGATCACATCCACGCCAGCGTCTACGAGTTCTTTGTACATCTGGTTCGCAGCTTGAGCTACGAGCTCACTTCGCTCCATACCGATCGGGCACAAAACAACAGTGAAAGGCGCAATGGAATCAGGCCAAATAATACCGCGCTCATCATGGTTTTGCTCAATGGCCGCAGCCACAATACGCGTAACGCCTATGCCGTAACACCCCATCTCCATAAACTGAGGCTTTCCCGTTTCATCTAAAAAGGTGGCATTCATCGCCTTGGAGTATTTGGTGCCTAAATAAAAAACATGGCCCACCTCAATCCCGCGCTCAATACTCAAAGTCCCCGCGCCATCTGGTGATAAATCACCTGCGACAACGCACCTAATATCTTCAACCAGGTCAGGCTCAGGCAAGTCACGCACCCAGTTCACACCCGAGAGGTGAAAGCCCTCCCTATTGGCACCGCAAATCCAGTCACTCATCACTGAGACTTCGGCATCCGCAATGATTTTCAGCGGCTGCACTAAATTCAGAGGGCCCAAAAAACCAGCCTTACAACCAAAATGCTTTTGAATCTCATCGTTCGTCGCAAATCTGTAGCCATTTTCAAAGCCAGGCAACTTACCCACCTTCACCTCATTCATCTCATGGTCCCCCCTCAAGAGAAGTAACCAAATTACGGATTTTTTAATAGCCCCGTGTTCATCGGTTGTATCTGTTGCAAGGACCAAAGATTTAACTGTCTTTTTAAGTGAAACACTTAACAGCTCTGCCACTGCTTCGCAGCTGCTTTGTGTTGGGGTATCAATTTGTTTAAGATCCTCCAGCGGATTACCTCTCTTAACTTGTGGCGCTAGGGCCTGCGCCTTCTCCATATTGGCGGCGTAATCACTCGTTGGACAATAAACAATTGCATCCTCCCCCGTCGCCGCTATGACTTGAAACTCCTCACTCAGGTCCCCGCCAATTGCCCCGCTGTCGGCTGCAACCGCTCTATATTTGAGACCGAATCGATCAAATATGCGCCTGTATGTTTGCGCCATTAATTCATAACTAATCTTGGC
Organism: uncultured Burkholderiales bacterium; assembly: GCA_903896615.1. Taxonomy (GTDB): domain Bacteria; phylum Pseudomonadota; class Gammaproteobacteria; order Burkholderiales; family Burkholderiaceae_C; genus Limnohabitans. Next base: position 4,151 of record CAITYM010000094.1, on the reverse strand, counting down.
ACTCGCCGCATCCTTGTCAAAGCTATAGGCATCCTTCATGATAAATTCCCGCCCCCGCATCAAGCCAAACCGGGGCCTGCGCTCGTCCCGGAACTTAGTCTGAATTTGATACAAATTCTTAGGTAACTGTTTGTAGCTTTTGACCTCTTGACGGGCAATATCGGTCACTACCTCCTCACTCGTGGGCTGGATCACAAAATCTCGGTCATGCCGGTCTTTAACCCTCAACAACTCTGGTCCCATTTTCTGAAATCGCCCTGTTTCTTGCCAAAGCTCTGCAGGCTGAACCACGGGCATGCTGATTTCAATGGCGTGGGATTGGTCCATCTCACTTCGAATAATTTGTTCGACCTTGCGAATGATGCGCAGCCCCATCGGCATGTAGTTGTAAATGCCTGCTCCTAATTTTTTAATCATACCCGCGCGCATCATTAACTGATGACTCACGATCTCGGCGTCCACTGGCGCTTCTTTAAAAGTGGAGATAAGGAACTTTGATGCTTTCATATCGGTGGGTGTTTACTAATTTGATCAAAAAAGAGTTTAAAAAAATGATTTTTGGGGTTCCACCCCCTTGATCGCGTCCATTGCATGTGCATAATGGAATCAATTTAAAAATTTGAGGTTCGATTATGCTTGACCGGGACGGCTTTCGCCCCAACGTCGGCATCATTTTGCTAAACCAATTCAATCAAGTATTTTGGGGTAAACGGTTAAAAACGCACAGTTGGCAATTCCCGCAAGGCGGAATTGACAGCGGTGAAACCCCTGAGCAAGCGATGTTCAGGGAGTTGTTCGAAGAGGTTGGTTTGCAACCCGAGCACGTAGCCATTGTTGCCCGTACCAGAGATTGGTTGCATTATGAGGTGCCAGATCGTTACATCCGACGGGATGCAAGAGGCCACTACAAGGGCCAAAAACAAATTTGGTTCTTACTCCAGTTGGTTGCGCCCGATTGGAATTTAAACCTGCGTGCCACATCTCACCCAGAGTTTGACGCTTGGAGGTGGAATGATTATTGGGTTCCGCTGGAGATGGTTGTTGAATTTAAACGCGGCGTCTATGAACTTGCCTTGACAGAGTTGGCGAGTTATTTGCCCTCTGCTCCGCCGCCCCCTCGCCGATCCACACGCATAAGGAGATCTCACTTTGAGGACTGCGCCCAACGCTCAAATGAGCCCTCCAACAAGACGTCTTCAGCGCCCGAGTAAGACCAAGTTATCGCGGTGAATCATCTCAGGCTCAGCGCTGTATCCTAGTACGCTCTCGAATTCATGGGAAGGTTTGCCGCAGATAAGCTTGGCCTCAAAACTTGCATAATTGGCAAGCCCTCTTGCAAACTCTTGGCCACTCGGATCGCAAATCGAGATCACCTCCCCTCTCGCAAAATCTCCCTGAACCCTGGTCATACCAATCGAGAGCAGGCTTTTTCCTTGGTTTTGTATTTTCTGCACAGCCCCGAGATCAACAGTGATTGACCCGCGCAGTTGCAGATGATCCGCCATCCACTGTTTTTTTGCCTGCTGCTTTTGTGTAGAAGCTGTCAGGAGAGTGCCTATTGCCTCACCGCTGAATAAACGAATAAGTACATCGGGCTCGCGTCCCCAAGCTATTACAGTCGATGCACCTGACCCAGCGGCGCGTTTGGCAGCAATGATTTTTGTGATCATTCCGCCTTTGCCAAGGCTTGAGCCTGCACCACCCGCCATATCTTCTAAATTGGGATCACTGGCCTTGGCTTCATGAATAAAAGTGGCGCTTGGATCTTTTCTGGGGTCAGCGCTGTACAACCCTTTTTGGTCAGTCAATATCACCAACACATCAGCTTCAACCAAGTTAGCAACCAAGGCTCCAAGAGTATCGTTGTCACCGAATTTAATTTCATCTGTGACGACCGTATCGTTTTCGTTAATCACAGGGATGACTTTGTGCTCAAGCAGTGTGCTGAGTGTTGAGCGTGCATTCAGATAACGCTCTCGGTCGGCCAAGTCTGCATGAGTTAAAAGCACTTGAGCGCTAGCGAGTCCCAAGCCGCTTAACTCAGTCTCATACATTTGGGCCAAGCCCATTTGTCCGACCGCAGCGGCCGCCTGTAGTGCGTGAATTTCATGGGGCCGAGTATTCCAACCCAAACGCTTCATGCCCTCTGCAATAGCGCCGCTAGAGACCATGATTACCTCTCTGGGCCCGCCTTGCACGTCACCCCTTACAAGTGCGGCCATCTGTCGGCACCAATCTGCAATTGCATTTCGGTCTAACCCCTTACCTTCATTGGTCACGAGGCTTGAGCCTACTTTGATCACAATTTTTTTGGCTTTGCCGAATGCAATTGATGAATCAGTGGTGTTCATTGCTTGGTTGGAAATGGAACTGGTTTAGTAATCCAATTACCCTATGTTTTTGAATCAGGATTTAAAGCACTCATAGTTGGATGCCCCTCCATGAGATTAAAGCGCGGATCGTCTTGCACAGCCTCTTGAGTGGAGATGTGCTGGGCATGAAGGTATGCATACACTTCTCTTATCAACGCTTCGCAACCTTCGCGAGTCAATGCTGAAATCTCAAACACGGGCCCCTTGTATTTAAAGCGCTTTACAAAATCTGCAACTCTTTTTTTACGCTCCTCAGCAGGCACCATATCGAGTTTATTGAGAACCAACCAACGTGGCTTCACAAAAAGCTCCTCGTCGTATTTGCGCAGTTCATCCACAATCGACTTGGCCTGTAGCACTGGATCAATACTATCGTCAAATGGAGCTAGATCAACCAAATGTAGTAATAAACGTGTACGCTGTAAATGCCTTAGGAATTGATGGCCCAGTCCGGCCCCCTCAGCAGCTCCTTCAATCAACCCTGGCACATCAGCAACAACAAAGCTTTGCTCAGGTCCGACTCGCACCACCCCCAAATTAGGATGCAGTGTCGTAAAGGGGTAATCCGCAATTTTAGGGCGTGCATTAGATACCGCAGAAATAAGGGTCGACTTACCCGCGTTCGGCATACCTAAGAGGCCAACGTCAGCAAGTACTTTTAGCTCTAATTTAAGATTTTTTCTATCCCCCGGCCAACCTGGAGTTTTTTGTCGAGGAGCACGGTTGATAGCGCTTTTAAAGCGCATATTCCCAAAACCACCGTCTCCACCTTTGGCAATCATAATGACTTCCCCGGGGGTCAGTAATTCGTATAAAACCTCGCCCGTTTCTGCATCAGACATGATTGTGCCAACCGGCATTTTTAGAGTTATATCATCGCCCGCGGCACCAAACATATCCGAGCCCATACCGTGCTGGCCTTTTTTGGCTTCATGCCGTCTAGAGTATCTGTAGTCAACCAGGGTGTTTAGACTAGCATCAGCAACAGCATATACATGTCCGCCTCGTCCCCCATCACCGCCGTTGGGACCGCCAAATTCTTTAAACTTCTCGTGCCTAAACGATACGCAACCATTACCCCCATCGCCGGCGGCAATGTCAATGTAAGCTTCATCTACAAACTTCATGGGGGCCCCTTATAAAAAAAGCCCCGACTAGCGGGGCTTGTCGTGAGCCGGGAATATTGGCTTACGCGGGAGTCACATTCACCATGTGCTTATTAAGTGCTCCGCGGATTGCGAAAGAAACGTGTCCATCAACTAAAGCAAACAAGGTATGGTCTTTACCAATCCCTACGTTAGTGCCAGCATGAAACTTTGTACCACGTTGACGAACAATGATAGAGCCTGCGCTCACTTGCTCGCCACCGAAAGCTTTCACACCCAACATCTTTGGTTTTGAGTCGCGTCCATTACGTGTGGATCCACCACATTGTTTCTGTGCCATTAATTTGCTCCTTAGACCGAAATCGCAGCAATTTCAAGTTCAGTGAACTGTTGGAGATGGCCTTGCCGTTTTTGGTAATGTTTACGACGACGCATTTTGAAAATGCGCACTTTATCGTGCTTGCCGTGAGCGACCACGGTTGCTTTAACTGATGCACCGGACACCAAGGGCGTTCCGATCTTGATTTCAGCACCGTTACCGACTGCTAAAACATGATCAAGTACGATTTCTTGGCCTACGTCCGCAGCGATCTGTTCTACTTTAATTTTTTCGCCGGTTGACACGCGATACTGCTTGCCACCAGTTTTTATGACTGCGTACATACTAACCTCT
>CAITYM010000093.1 GCA_903896615.1 uncultured Burkholderiales bacterium | reverse complement strand
CTGCGATTTACTGTTGCATGCCTTAACTTTGTTGGTGATCACAGTGGTGCTCAAGCCACCTCCACAGCGAAAGACTTCAGTCATCGTGTCGTCCTCTAACGGGGCGGGCATCTGTCCTACATCTTGGGCTAAATTCCAGCTGCCACTGTAAGCAGTTTCAAACAAGCGTGGCATTAGAAATGACAGTGTTGATTTGCCAGTTCCCCAGCCACCGTGGAACAAGATGCCACTCTTGCCTGTAAATGGAAAGGGCAGTTTGCGACTCAATATCAAATCCAGCGCATCACGCTCGCTTGGGTTTGAATAAATAAAATCATCTAAGCAATTGGGGGTTAGTCCGTTCATAAAAATCTCCATTAATAGTCGTTTAAAAATCCGTTTAGAAATTGGGAGGTGTTAGCACCCCCCAATAAGTTAAGCCTCAACTACTTCAAGCAAGGTGTTTGCGTGAGCAAGACTCTTTGCCTTACGCTCTGCCTCAGCTCGCTCAGCGGCTACCTTCTCCATCCTCTTGGCGTGTTTTGCCTCCTTTTCAATAGCCGCAGCTAATGCGTCCTTGGCAGCTTGCTCCGCTTTGGCTTTTGCTTCAACTTCGCGTAAGTAATCACGCTCTGCTTTGGCGTCAGCTCTCAGCTTGGCTTGCTGATTGCTGTGATAGGCTGCTAAAGCTGCATTAACAGCTCCTTCGTGCTTGACAACCGCATTAGCCTGCAGCTCACCAGTGGGCAAGTAAGTGGCAATAATCACCACCTGTTTGTCAGTCCAATCTGCATCAGCACCTATGGCTAATGGATCAAACTTGACTGTGCCAAGTTGGGTGTCAAGCACAGAGTCTTTGACAAGTGCAGCCCGTTTGGTGGCTGACAAAGGCTTAGTGCCGCCCATGCGGATTTGCTCCACTCCGCCGTTTATCTCTAAAAACTCAACCAAATCTGCAGCAGCAATCTCCTGCCTTAAAGCCTCGCGCAGTGCTATCGAGTAAGAACTGACACGGCGGCGATCAACACCAAATACACACTTGACTACACGAGTCATATCGTGTGAGCTAGGTGTGAAGATATAACCACGCTCAGCAATAAACTGCTCAAGTGCAGCTGCATGTTGTTTACGTACCTCGTCCTTTTCATCCTTTTTCATCACCCGATAGTAGGTATAGGCTTGAACAAGAATGGAGTACAAGCGACGGTTAGATGCGGCTAACTCAGTGGTTTCCCAACTGATGCGAGCCACTTCCAATGACTTGAGTTCGTCAATGGGTGCAGTTGGGGCACTAACAGGGGGTGTCGTGTCAGTCACGACATTGACTGCGTGAGCAATGCTGTTTAAGTTAATAGAAGGTGCAACTGGTGTAGATGCTGCGACTGGGGTAAAAGCGACTGTTGTTTGCATTTAAGACTCCTTTTACAACACAGCGGTTATGGCGAAATTGCCGTTGATGAATTGCTGTGTTGTTGGTTGTATTATGAAATTTTCATCTTTTTTTGTAAAACCATATCTTCATATTTAAAATTAGACAACTAACATGACCTACATTTATTAGATTCGCGTGTCATAATTTGTTTTAACTAATAAATTAAAAAACTTCAATTTATGACTGACATTGAAAATAACACTGAAAATGAGTACTTTAAAGGGGCTAGACGCGGGGAAAGACGTATCCCACTAGGCGATTCAGAG
>CAITYM010000092.1 GCA_903896615.1 uncultured Burkholderiales bacterium | reverse complement strand
CCCGGCTCTACCTTATGAGAACCAGTGGGAACTTAACACCAAAACAAGCGAGCTGGTCAGTTATAAGAAAACACTGAACAAATTAGAAAAAGAAACGTGCCAAAAAATGAGTAAATAAATAAGTTGGTTGTCTCGATTCTTTCCTGTTAAGGTTTGCAGTTTGTGATGAAGGACTGTTCAATGTTCACATTAGTGGTGTTTGTAGTAATAGTCCCTATCGGAGTGGCTTGATCCGCAGGAGCAGGACAAATAATTTTTGCCCCGTTATTGGTCACCAGTAAGCCTCCATTGCTTTCAATAATCAATTGCCAAATTTTGTAGAACCCTGAAGTTTGGCTTAAAAGGCTTGCAACCGAAGCCATGTTGATATTCAAAGATTGAATGCCCATGATAAAGGTGCCGTTCAGATCTTGATGTTGAATGCTGGTAATTTTGCCCGTTACGCCTAGGCCATCTAAATTAACTGGACAATTGCTTGAGCAGCTATAGTGATTGGTATTATCAAAAGTACCCAAAAAAGCCATCCTGTCGCCGCCGATAAAAGCATAGTCAATTTGGGTGGTAGAAATTTTTGAGGGGAATCCCCCGTTTAAGGGCAGAGTTGCCATGTTGTACCCGTTAACAACAACCGCAACAGATATGGTCATTTGTCCGGCATTTGGACTTGAAGTTAATTGAGCAGTATTTGTTATGTATGCTCCCACAGTTGAGTTGGTAGCGGTTTTTAGTTCGGTTGTGAGAGTTGTCAATGTTGTAGCAGGATTGCTGATCTGTGCCTGCCTAATGGCATTCATGAATAAGTCGATGCTGGTATCTGATGCGTCCCCTGCGGTGGAAGCAGTCGCAGCAGTGAAGGCGGAAGTTAACGGGTTACTGGGAACGGTTATTCCTGCCGCTGTTAATCCAGTATTGATGATTGCGTAGGCACTAGCGATGCTTGCAGATGATAATTTAGAGGCATTCGTTACGACATTGGCACTTGTAGTTATTGTGCTGGGATCAGCGCCTAAAGCATTTGTAATGATGAGGTTTGTAATCGGTGTGATGTTTGCAACCGCTTGTCCTGCATAAACAGCAGAATAAAGCGTAGTTGTAGTACCGTAAACAGGATCAGTAGTTGAACTGGCAGGTACTGGAACCGATAAGACACAAGGCAGTGTGAGACCCGCGAGTTGCAGCGTATATTTACCGGTAGCATCAGTCGTTGTGGATGGAGTGCCTGCTGCACAATATCCAGAAACATTCGCATTCGCTATTGCAGTGCCCACTGCAGCAGTTCCTGTAAACGCAGTCAGGGGGGCTGATGCTGCAGATTTAGAGCCGCCTCCACCCCCGCATCCTGTGAGTGCAAGGCTGATTAGGGCAACACCAACAAATGCGATTGAATTGCTTTTTAAGCAATTCTCAAAAACACTCTTGACTGATAAAAATGAATTATTCACAACAGGTACCCTAGTAATTGAGAGCATGATCAACAAATGATCGAGTTCTCAGACCTGAATCGGTACTGAAGTGGGGAACTGTAGCCTAAAGACGTTTATTTAATGAACTTTTTCAGAGCTTTAGTCTGCTCATTCACGCTTGTCTGATTTGGAAAATTCTT
>CAITYM010000091.1 GCA_903896615.1 uncultured Burkholderiales bacterium | reverse complement strand
TTGTCCCCCATCATGATTTTATTTATGATGTTTAAAGGGGTAAATTCAGGCAAGAGCATAACGGTTGCAGTGCACATGATCGTTTGGCCTTATCTGGTAACCAATGTGGGCGGCGCGCTCATTAACGGGATGATTTACTATAACGTTGGGAACTTTATAGCCTCCCTTGGGCAGGGGGGATTTATCAATCAGATGACGGCAGCAGAAATTTACCGAAATTTTTCTATGCAAATTGGTGCTGCAAGCGCACTCATGGCAACCCTTCCAGTTTTGATGACGACTATTTTTGCGCTGTCCGAGTCTGCAGCGATTGTGAGTTTGGGCGGCAAGATGAGTGGAGCAGACCATTTTGACGAAAAGTTACTGGCGCCACAGGCTGTATCCAATTCGGCCATGACCAGGAGCGGGGAGCTTATGAGCTCCTCGCTTCAGTTAGGGGGCGGTGCAATCAACAAAATGACCGGAGCCTTTGAAGGCGTTGCAAGTGCCCAGTCTTTTGGATCAAGCGCGAGAGAAGTATCAAGTAGTACGAACTTAGCCATTCAAGATAGCACTCAGGTTAGCTCTGGGGAACGGGAGGTAAGAAACTGGCAGGAAGCCTTTAAATCGGGGGACTATAGTCGCTTGGGTGTTAGCACTGAGGTGGGACGCCAAGTACGGGACTCTTACGCGAGTAATTTAGAGGCACAAAAGTCCTCTGAAGAATCGCTATCAAGAGGGGAAACCTCTCAGAACTCACTGTCTGCAAGTGCAGGCAGTGAGATAGGTGTTGGGTTGACGGGTCTAAGCATGGGTATAAAAGGTGGAGTGAAGGGGCAACATGAGTCGACTGACAAATTAGACGCTCAGAGTATGAAGGCTCAGTCCACCCGGGAGGCCGATACATTAAGCGCTGCGACGGAGGAGATCTCTAAGCGCATGAGTAGGGGGGAGGAGGGGCGTGATGCTACTCATTTTTTAGAGCGATCATCTGGACTCATGAAAGAATTTGCAACTAGTTCTAGTCATGCTGAGTCATTAAATAGTACGAGTAGTGATGCATTAAAAAGTGGGGAAGGCTTTGTCTCTGAGTCCAATAAGATTGGGCCTCAAGAGCTCGCGTTCCACTCTGCAAATAATACAAGGTATCAACAGTTTTTGGATCAGTCTACTGCTGACGTGCAGTTTGAGGACGCATCTAAGTTTAAGCGTTACCGTGATTTAGCTAACCAAGACATGAACTCAGATGTAATAGCTAGGGCCACAAACCCATATGCAAGAAACGCCATAGTCAATCATAGAGCTATGGTTCGTATGGCTCAGGACTCTGATCTGAAGACTCATGACCGCTTAGCGGCGCAGGATTATTTGGCCAGCGAGGGCCTGGCTTTGAGTGGACTCTCAATCCAAGGAGCCAGCCCTAAGCAGGGCTTAAATGCATTAAGCGTAAGTACTGGAAATTCGCTTGCAAATAAGGGAGATCTAAACGGGTTAAACACATTATTGGTGAGGTCAAGTGCAGTTGGTAAACCCGTCTATAAAGAAATCAATCCTAATAAAAGCGCGGATACCACTGCTGCTGCTAAATTACAAGCTGGGCAAAGAGAGGTCGACCAGAGAACTGGCCTTCAAGAAAGTTTATTTGCCGCTAATCTTAAGACTCAAAAGGCGAACAGGGACGCCCAAATTGACCAAATTATTAACAAGTGATCCCTCTAACCCCAAGTCCCATGCTCCCTAGTCCCATGCTCCCTAGTCCCACAGTTCAATCTAGGATTTAACGGAGATGACGAGGGAAGGGAAATTTAGCTAATAGCGCTGGACCTAGTTGCTAATGGACAAGGTGAAACTGTCTTTGCAGGGCCGGCGATCGAAAAGATGAGTCACCCAGCTAAATCTCCAAACTCCATTCTCTCTTTGTTAACTGATGGATCTTTGCAGTTTTTGGGGGTGCACTCATGATTGCAAGTCACCTCACGGGTTGTTTTTAGGCTTAGTGACTGGGACTGCGCTGAATTTGGGCTGACCCTTACGTAGACGTTACGTTAACGTTATGTTGACCTTACGTTGACCTTACGTTGACCTTACGCTGACTTTCCACCTAGGGCCCCTGCGCGCTAACTCTTAAAAAAACAAAATCAATCAGCAGAATTATTGTGAAATGGGTCTGCCCAGAGGGGACCGAACCCCCGATGCATAGCTTAGATCAAAACTCCTTTAACTTGAAAAAAGATATAAAGAAAGGACTAAATGAAAGCCAAAAAAATCAAGGATCTTCCGTGGTGTAACCGTGATTGCCCATCTCATTTTGATCAAGCCGAAACTCGCCTGGCGTTATATCTGCGTTTTCAATCTTTAGGTATTTAATCTTTAGGTATTTGTTCTTTACCCATAAGGCTACTTGACTCTCGGATGTCAAAGTCATTCAAAGTCTTTGTCGAAATTCATCCGAAGTGTCTGTAACGTGCAGCTTTTTTTGAATATTTAACCGATTCGCAAATAATCAACTATTATTCTAGGCAAGCATTTAATTTGTAATTTATTTTGCTTGTTTTAACTTAAAAATTTATGAATACTTCAACAACCACCCTTGCCAAAGGTTTCGACACCTTAGACCTCCCCAAAGCTACTTTAGACAATTTGGAGCAACTCGGGTTAAAGGAGATGACTCCTATACAAACTCTTGCTCTACCCCTGGCATTGAGTGGTCAAGATTTAATTGGACAGGCAAGCACGGGGAGCGGTAAAACACTTGCTTACGGTTTACCACTTGTGCAAAAGTTAGAGGCTCCCCGTCTGAACGTTCAAGCGCTAGTGCTTTGCCCTACACGCGAACTTGCAGACCAAGTCACCCAAGAGATAAGGCGTTTGGCCCGAGCAGTGGACAACATCAAAGTCATTACCCTGTGTGGTGGGGTAGCACTTCGCGCTCAGATCCAAAGTCTCCTGCACGGGGCGCATGTTGTAGTTGGTACACCTGGGCGAATACTTGACCTTATAGAACGTGAGTCTCTTCATCTGGGGGCGGTGCAAACTCTTGTCCTCGATGAGGCTGATCGAATGCTTGACATGGGATTTTTTGAAGATATTGCGAGTGTGGTTAAGCACTGCGGGAAGGAGCGGCAAACACTCCTCTTCTCGGCAACTTATCCTGAGGGAATTG
>CAITYM010000090.1 GCA_903896615.1 uncultured Burkholderiales bacterium | reverse complement strand
CTCCACCAACGAGGCACCATCGCTAAAACCCCCACTATAAGTCCTATTGTAAAGACAGCTAAAACAATCAAAACCAGGGGTGCCTGCCAACTTAATCCGAAAAATAAGTTAACGCTGGCCTCTTGTTGGTTGTTCAAAGCGAACGCAAATAAAGTAAAAAAAATGGCCGCCTTCAGAATCCACCGAAGCAGCCATAGTAAGTGTTTCAATCTATCTTCCTTATGAGTTAAGGGGTCATTTCGGAGTTGGCATGACAATCGTTGCGGTTTTCTCATCCACCGCTTCTCTGAGTGCCTTACCAGGTTTGAAATGAGGAACTCTTTTCTCAGGGATAGCGACTTGCTCCCCAGAGCGTGGATTTCTTCCAAGCCTTGGGGGGCGGCGATTAATCGAAAAACTGCCAAAGCCCCTCAACTCAATACGGTGGCCACGCGTTAGCGCGTCGCTCATCGCATCAAGCAGGGCTTTTACGGCAAACTCAGCATCCCTGTGGGTCAACTGAGGAAACCGGGACGCCAATTCTTCGACCAAATCGCTTCTAGTCATGATACTGATTACAACCTTGCCTAATCTTAAACCTAAGCTTAAGCTTGATTGTCTTCAGGCGTATCCAACTTAGCTCTTAAGAGCGCGCCAAGACTTGTAGTTCCAGCGTTCTCGCGTGAGCTTTGTTGATTGAGAGAAGCCATTGCTTCTTGTTGATCAGCAGCGTCCTTGGCTTTGATAGAGAGTTGGATGTTGCGTGTTTTTCTGTCCACGTTCACCACAACTGCTGTTACCTCATCGCCTTCTTTCAGAACCGTACGCGCATCCTCGATTCTCTCGCGTGAGATCTCACTCACACGCAAGTAACCTAATACGTCATTACCCAAATCAATCTCAGCGCCCTTAGCGTCAACTGTTTTTACTTTACCGGTTACGATTTGACCTTTTTCATTGACGGATACAAAGGTGGTGTAAGGATCAGCGTCAAGTTGTTTAATACCTAAGGAGATGCGCTCACGCTCAACGTCAACGGCGAGCACAACTGCCTCAACCTCTTGACCCTTTTTGTAGTTGCGCACTGCTGCCTCGCCTGTCTCATTCCAAGACAGATCAGACAAGTGGACCAAGCCGTCGATGCCGGCTGCCAAACCAACGAACACACCGAAGTCTGTAATTGATTTGATTGGGCCTTTAACGCGGTCGCCGCGCTTAGTGTCTTGTGAGAACTCTTGCCATGGATTAGCACGGCACTGCTTCATGCCTAAGGAGATGCGGCGCTTGTCCTCATCAATCTCAAGCACCATCACTTCAACCTCATCACCTAAAGCAACAATCTTGCTTGGTGCAACGTTTTTGTTGGTCCAATCCATCTCAGAGACGTGAACCAAACCTTCAATACCTGGCTCGAGTTCTACAAATGCGCCGTAATCGGCAATGTTTGTAACCTTGCCAAACATGCGTGTGCTTTGTGGATAACGTCTTGCAACGCCCATCCATGGATCATCGCCCATTTGCTTGAGGCCCAGGGATACACGGTTTTTGTCGGTATCAAATTTGAGAATTTTCGCAGTAATTTCTTGCCCTGCTTGTACCACTTCGCTTGGATGACGTACACGTCTCCAGGCCATATCTGTAATGTGCAAGAGTCCATCTATACCGCCCAAGTCAACGAACGCGCCGTACTCGGTAATATTTTTAACCACACCGTGAACAACAGAACCTTCTTTGAGGGTGTCCATTAACTTAGCACGTTCTTCGCCCATAGAGGCTTCAATCACAGCGCGACGGCTTAATACGACGTTGTTGCGTTTGCGGTCAAGTTTGATGACCTTGAACTCCATAGTCTTGTTCTCAAAGGGGCTCAGATCTTTGATAGGACGTGTGTCAATGAGAGAGCCGGGTAAGAATGCGCGAATGCCGTTGACTAAAACTGTTAATCCGCCTTTAACTTTACCGCTTGTTGTTCCGCTGACAAACTCGCCAGACTCAAGCGCTTTCTCAAGTGAGAGCCAAGAGGCTAAACGTTTTGCTGTGTCGCGGCTAAGGATCGTATCTCCGTATCCGTTTTCAACACTGCTGATTGCAACGGATACAAAATCACCCGCTTGCACTTCGATCTCGCCGAGATCGTTTTTAAATTCTTCAATAGGTACATAAGCCTCTGATTTGAGTCCAGCGTTGACCACAACGTGGTTGTGCTCAACTCGTACCACTTCAGCAGTGATAACTTCACCTGTGCGCATTTCTGAGCGCTTGAGGGATTCTTCAAATAGGGCGGCAAAAGATTCTGACATAAAGTTTCCTAAACCGTGCAATCAAGACTTACAAAGCAACTCTTCAGTAAAGAACAGCAGCAAAGTTAAGATCTAATCGTCAGCGGTGTTTTGCGGGGGGTTGGAACCCGCGGGGGTTAAGTTGATGATCCACACCGCCAGTGCGCAAGACGCGCGGGAAGGAGCGATGTGGGCCGCGTAATACAAGCGTTAAGTTATCAAAGCCCAACCCTTAGGCTTTGTGACCCGAGGAATAAGAATTCAATAATCCCGACGCTTTTCTTGCCACCAAGACATCACCAAATTCACTGAATCTTCAATGGATAGGCTTGAGTTGTCTAAGTGACGAGCCTCTTCTGCTGGGGTTAAAGGAGCAACACTGCGAGTACTATCCCGCATGTCCCTGGCCTGTAAATCAGCAAAAAGGTCTTCTATTTTAGCCTGAATTCCTTTTGAAATCAATTGCTTATGTCGCCTTTTTGCTCTCTCCATCGCGCCTGCCGTTAAAAACACTTTTAACGACGCATCAGGAAAGATAACAGTCCCCATGTCTCGCCCGTCTGCGACCAGGCCGGGGAGCTTTCGAAAGCGGTGCTGAAGTTCCACCAAAGCACTCCTGACACCAGGTATGACCGAGATCTTGGAGGCGTTGATTCCCCCCTCCTCAGTTCTAATCGTCTCAGATACGTCAACTCCTGAGAGAAGTATGTGCTCACCTCTGAATTCAAGATCTAAGTTTTTAGCAAGTTCAGATAGACGTGCTTCATTAGCCATCTCTAAACCAATTCCCGCTTTAAGAGCGGCGTAAGCGCTCACTCTGTAAAGCGCTCCAGAGTCAAGGTAGTGGTAGCCAAGGCGCTCTGCCAATTTAGCGCTGAGCGTGCCTTTACCTGAAGCAGATGGGCCATCAATGCATAAAACTGGAACATAGGGGGCGGGTGTTTGGCAAAGCTTAAAGAGAGTTTCAAAATACTCTGGATATGTTTTGCCCACACACTTAGGGTCTTCGATTGTGACACTTTGGTGATCTGGGTTGAGCGCAGCGAGCGAGAAGCACATAGCCATTCTGTGGTCGTCGTAAGTGTGAATACTGGCTCGCCTCCATTGACCTGGCTTGATTGGGGTGATCTCTAACCAATCGGGACCCTCCTTGACCTGAGCTCCAAGTTTGCGGCATTCGGTTGCAACTGCGTGTATGCGGTCCGTTTCTTTAACCCGCCAACTACCTATGTTTCTGAGTGTTGAGGGTGCGTCAGCGTAAAGCGCCATGATTGCAAGTGTCATGGCTGCATCTGGGATTTGGTTGCAGTCCATGTCAATCGCTTTAAGCGGCCAAGCACCGCGACGAGTTTGAATCCAATTGGGACCGCTCTCAATGACAGCACCCATCGCCTGAGCCGCTTTCGTAAACGCGATATCGCCTTGTATGGAGTCGCCACCAACCCCTTCAATTCGAACAAAGTCTGCTCCGTTGTCATGTGTTGTATCAGCGAAAGGGCTTTTATCGGGAGCGCCTGCTGCACCTTTTTTGCCTATTGTTCCAAGGGCTCCTAGGGCTCCAAGTGCACCAAGTGCAATAAAGTAACTCGCCGAGGATGCGTCTGCCTCCACGTGCAACGTACCCGGCGAGCGGTAAACGCTGTTCTTTGGTATCACAAAACGTTTAAATCCGTCCTTTAGAACTGAGATACCAAACTGCTCAAGCATTTTGAGAGTGATATCAATGTAGGGCTTTGAGATCAACTCACCAACAACTTCAATGCAAATGTCTTGTTTCGTCGCTTTGGGCAAAGATAGGAGTAGTGCAGTAAGAAACTGACTAGAGACATCACCCCGAACTGAGATAGGCCTACTTATATGTTCTTCGAATTGTTTTTGTGCATGCTCATCTCTTGGGTTTAAGCGCAGGGGCGGATAGCCATCAACGCCTAAATAATCAATTGAGCATCCCATTTGCCTGAGCGCGTCAACTAAATCCCTAATGGGGCGCTCATGCATGCGAGGGACTCCGCGAACCACTGCACTAACACCCATGACTGCGAGTGCAGCAGTTAGGGGGCGCATAGCGGTGCCCGCATTACCTAGGAACAAATCTAGAGGGTTTTCTAAACTTAAATTAACCAGGGAATCATTTATACCGGTGATGAGAAGATCTGGGCCCTTCCTCTCTAATAAACAACCCATCGCTTTTAAGGCGTCCAACATGACGCGTGTGTCATCAGAGTCTAAAAGCCCTTGTATTTGAGTCGTTCCTTCGCATAGTGCAGCTAGCAGTAAGACCCGGTTAGAGATGCTTTTGGATCCGGGTAATTGAACTGTACCTTTTGCCCGCTCTATGTAGGGGATATCCAGTGTGGGTAGGTTGTACATGCTTGACAGGTTTAAACAGTTTGAATAGTGGGCGGTGACGAGAGTGGGGTGCAGTTCAATTGCTTTAGTACGCCGTAGTTATCCGTTAACCATTAAGCGTCCACTGATTTCGCGCGGCTTGTGAAATTTCAATAAATTTCACAAGCTCTTTTGAATCCTGTGTTTCTATGAGCTTCTCGATTGCTTCAATTTCAACCTTAAATTGATTGAGTTGTTTTTTGAGGTTTGGCTGATTGGCAAAGAAAATATCCCTCCAAACCTTGGGGTCGCTTCCTGCAATTCTCGAGAAGTCCCTAAACCCTGGCCCGGCAATGGACAAGAACTGCTCGTGATCAGACTGTTTTATTAATCCGTTCATGTAGGCAAAAGCAATTAAATGGGGCAGATGACTGACAGCGGCAAAGGCTTTGTCATGCTCGTTGGGTGTCATCTTGTGAACCTTAGAGCCCAGTTTTGTCCAAACCTTGTGTGCTTTATCAAGTAACTGCAGTTTGGTTTGAGCAAGAGGGGTGAGTATAAGAGGCCGATCTCTAAAGAGTTCGGCACTTGCGTGGGTGACGCCGACAAGTTCTTTGCCCGCAATAGGGTGTGTTGGGACGAATTGAGATAACTTATCCCCCATAAATAATTTTGCGGCTTGCGCTATATTCTCTTTAGTAGATCCGACATCCATTACCAAGCACTCTGGTCCGAGGAAAGGCGTTATTTCTTTTAAACATTCTTCGATGGCTTGCACAGGAATCGCAATAAGGACGATGTCAGATCCCATAACCGCGGAGCAAGTATCCCCGCATATCTCATCTATAACTCCCATGTCCTTGGCTGTCTTGAGTGTCAGTTGTGTAGCGCTATATCCGCACACACGCTCTACCCATCCTGCCTCCTTCAAAGCCAAAGCAAAGGAGCCACCGATTAATCCACAACCAATAAGACCTAACTGTTTAAACATGGAATACGGAGAATTGTAAGGAATGAAGGATTAAATAAATGAGAGGGTCTATATATGAGCTCAATGAGGCCAAGCTTTTTAGCAACCACGGACTCACAAAGAACTATGCAACTTCAGCACTTAATCACTAACAGGGTATGAGCCGATTACTTTGTAGAAGGCGCAAAGCTCTTTCAGATCATCAAGCGCTTTTTGAACATGCGTCTCACTAATGTGACCTTGGATATCGATGTAGAAGAAATACTCCCACTGCCCAGACTTTGCCGGCCTTGATTCAAACCGAGTCATCGAGACGCCGTTATTTTTAAGGGGAACCAGCAAGTCGTGAACCGCCCCAGGACGGTTAGGGACTGAGACCACAAGGCTTGTGCAGTCCTTGCCAGTTGCGACAGGGATATTCAGTGTTTGGGGCAGGCAGATGATAGAAAAGCGTGTTCTGTTGTACGCCTCATCTTGAATTGCGTGAGCAACAATGTGTAATCCAAATTGCGCTGCCGCGCGCTCACTTGCCAAACCAGCCCAAGCCGGGTTAGTCGCCGCTAATCGAGCACCCTCTGCGTTACTTGATACTGCACGCCTTTCAGCGTTCGGCAAATGTTGACTGAGCCAACCCTGGCACTGCGCTAAAGCTTGAGGGTGAGCCAGCACCACTTCAATTCCCTCAAGGGAGGGGGATTGACGCATTAAGTTATGTCGAATGAGTAAACTTATCTCACCAATGACATGCACCGGTGAGCGAAGGAATAAATCAAGTGAACGAGCTACAGCGCCCTCGGTTGAGTTCTCTACGCCGACTACCCCGTACTGTGTTGTGCCGGCTGTGGTTGCGTGAAACACTTCATCAAAGCTAGCACAGTAAATGAGCTCAGCCGCACTACCGAAGTATTCAATAGCGGCTTGTTCGCAAAATGTACCTTGTGGACCTAGTACCGCAACACGTTGGGGTGCCTCAAGTGCTAAGCAAGCTGAGGTGATTTCTCGCCAAATACTGGCAATATGTTTATTTTGCAAAGGGCCTTGATTGGCCTTTTCCATCTTTTGTAAAACTTGGGCAACACGGTCAGGCCTGTAAAAGGGAGTTCCTTCGGCTCGTTTTATTTCCCCCACCTTCTCAGCAACGCGTGCCCGCTCATTCAGTAAATCAAGCAAGCGCTGATCCAATGAATCGATTTGAACGCGTAGATCAGCCAATCCATTATCTATGGTGGTCTTTGTTGGAGGGGTCTGCTTGCTGGTTGCCATGAATAAATAGGCCTCGTGTCTTTAATAGCTATTGATTGTAGGTAACTTGGGCCTAGGCCCTCAGCAAGTAGTTAAATATTTAACTACTTGTACGTTCGAATTCGCGCAAATACTCGATCAGAACTTGTACGCCCTTAAGCGGCATGGCGTTGTAGATACTTGCCCTCATCCCGCCCACTGACTTATGGCCTTTGAGTTGCAACAATCCGCTGTCCTTGGCGCCTTTGAGGAAGGCCTCGTTACGAGACTCATCCCTCAAGAAAAAGGGAATATTCATCCGCGACCGGTTTGAATGATGCACTTTGTTCTGGTAAAACTGGGAGTTGTCCAAGAAGTTATACAAAAGCTCTGCTTTGACCGAATTGCGATGCTCCATGGCTGCGATGCCTTGGAGTCCATTCTCTGTTTGGCGTTTGAGCCATTGAAAGGTAAGTCCAGCAATGTAGATCCCGTAGGTGGGGGGCGTGTTGTACATTGAATCGGCTTGGGCAACCAGTTTGTAGTTGAACGCGCTTGGGCAAATCTCCATCGCCTCGCCCAACAAATCTTCTCGCACCACTACAAGCGTCACGCCTGCGGGGCCGATATTTTTTTGGGCGCCTGCAAACGCCGCACCCACACGACTCCAGTCTACCGGTCTTGATAAAACATGGGATGAAAAATCGATTACGAGAGGTGCGTTTGACCCAAGATGTTTAAGATCCGGTAATGTATGACACTCTACGCCGTGAATCGTCTCGTTGGTACACAAATGGACATAAGTTGAATCGCTGCTGAGTCTCCAACTGCTGGGTTCTGGTAAGTATGTAAAGCCCGCATCCTCACTAGACGCGGCTATATGGGTGCTTGCATATTTGGATGCTTCCCTAAAGGACTTTTGTCCCCAACTCCCAGACAGCACAAAATCAACTACCCCCCCTTTGGAGAGATTCAGCGGAACGATTGCGTTCTCCCCAAGGCCACCGCCTTGCATAAAGAGGATCTTAAATTCAGTTGGGATTTTTAGTAGTTCCCTAAAGTCACTGACTGCGCGTTCATAAATAGAGATGAATTCAGAGCCGCGGTGGCTCATCTCCATAACACCCATTCCGCTACCGTGCCAGTCGAGCATTTCTGAGGCCGCTAATTTCAAAACCTCCTCTGGCATGGCGGCTGGGCCTGCAGAAAAGTTGTAGGGTCGAGTCATGTCAAAGTGCTTACTTTAAAAAACTGTGGTGCTGAAACGATATGAGTTACGATTGGAAGGAAAGGGACCTGCCTGTCAAGGAGACAGACCTAAAGCAGAAGAGTTCAGGGCTGAACTCTTCTGTAGTGATTCATTCACGCCTTAAAAACTCAAGCCTGCGGTGTTCCAGGACCTTGGGTCGAATCTGGATTGTTGAGTCCTTCATCGCCCGCCTGCGCCTCACCGCTAAATCCTACATCGTCACTTGGGTCTGTGTCAGCTTCGGAGTCTGAATTTTGCGCGTCATTCTCTGCAATACGTTGAACGCCAGAGAGTTTGGAGCCTTCATCTAATCCAATAAGAGTTACGCCTTGAGTTGCCCGTCCCATCTCACGAATCTCAGAAACGCGGGTGCGAATCAATACGCCCCTGTCGCTAATGAGCATGATCTCATCTTTGGCGTGCACGAGAGTAGCTGCAACTACTTTACCGTTGCGCTCTGATTGTTGTATGGCAATCATGCCCTTGGTTCCACGACCATGGCGTGTGTACTCGGCTATGGATGTTCGCTTGCCGTATCCATTTTCTGTGGCTGTAAGTACGCTTTGCTCCTCATCTTGTGCCACCAACATGGCAATCACGTGTTGACCTTCATCTAGCATCATGCCTCTTACGCCGCGGGCATTTCTACCCATTGGACGCACATCATTTTCATCAAAGCGAACGGCTTTGCCGCCGTCGCTAAAGAGCATCACGTCATGTTTGCCGTCTGTAAGCGCCGCACCGATCAAGAAATCTCCCTCATCCAAGTCGACCGCAATAATGCCGGCTTTTCTGGGGTTAGAGAAATCATTGAGTGAAGTCTTTTTAACAGTGCCCATGGAAGTCCCCATGAAGACGTAGTGGTCTGCGGGGAAGCTCCTGAAGTTATCAGTCAACGCTAAAACAACATTGATTTTCTCTCCCTCCCCAAGTGGGAACATATTGACAATAGGGCGTCCTCTTGAGCCTCTTGAGCCTGCAGGAACCTCCCACACTTTAAGCCAGTACATGCGACCCCGGTTGGAGAAACATAACAACCAATCGTGCGTGTTTGCAACAAAGAGTTGCTCAATCCAGTCGTCCTCTTTGGTCACTGTAGCTTGTTTGCCGCGTCCGCCTCTTTTGATGGCCCTGTATTCAGACAATGGCTGGCTCTTGATGTAGCCAGAGTGAGATAGTGTCACGACCATATCTGTTGGTGTGATTAGGTCCTCAGTTGCCAGGTCCTGGGCGTTGTGTTCAATTAGACTTCTGCGGGCACCGAGTTTGGTTTGACCAAACTCTTCTTTAACTGCACTTAACTCATCACCGATGATGGTGGATACACGCTCAGATTTGGCCAAAATATCCAAAAGGTCATCAATCTCAGCCATGACATCTTTGTACTCATTAATGATTTTGTCTTGCTCAAGACCGGTCAAGCGTTGCAAGCGCATCTGTAAAATTTCTTGAGCCTGGGTATCACTTAACCTGTACAGTCCATCTGCACCCATGCCCCAATCTTTTTGGAGACCCTCGGGCCTGTAATCTTGTGCATTAATGCTTGCTCCGTCAGCCCGAGTTCGCGTCAACATTTCCCGAACCAAGCCACTGTCCCAACTGCGGCTCATCAATTCAGTTTTTGCAACAGGCGGGGTTGGCGCAGCTCTGATAATGGAGATGAACTCATCAATGTTTGCCAAAGCAACAGCAAGTCCTTCAAGTACGTGACCCCTGTCTCTGGCCTTGCGTAGGTTGAAAACAGTACGCCGAGTTACGACCTCGCGGCGATGCTGCAAGAAAATATCAATCAGATCTTTGAGGTTGCAAAGCTTAGGTTGACCATCAAGCAGGGCCACCATATTCATGCCAAATGTGTCTTGGAGTTGTGTCAGTTTGTATAAGTTGTTTAAAACGACTTCGGGCACCTCGCCGCGTTTGAGCTCAATCACCACGCGCATACCTGACTTGTCAGATTCGTCTTGAAGGTGACTTATGCCTTCAATTTTTTTCTCGTGAACAAGCTCCGCAATTCTTTCGAGCAAGGTTTTTTTGTTGACCTGATAGGGAATCTCATCAACGATGATCGCCTGGCGCTGGCCCTTGTCGATATCCTCAAAGTGGCATTTGGCACGCATGATGATGCGCCCACGCCCAGTCCTGTATCCTTCCTTAACGCCTTGGATGCCGTAAATAATGCCAGATGTCGGAAAGTCGGGTGCGGGAACAAATTCCATTAATTCATCAATGGTTGCCCCAGGATTTTTGAGCAAATGAATGCAAGCATCAACAACTTCGTTCAGGTTGTGGGGTGGAATATTGGTGGCCATACCCACCGCAATACCAGAGGATCCGTTGACCAGAAGATTTGGAATTTTGCTGGGTAAGACGAGAGGCTCTTTTTCGCTACCGTCGTAGTTGGGTCCGAAATCGACTGTTTCTTTATCGATATCAGCAAGCATCTCGTGCGCAATCTTGGCTAAACGGATCTCGGTGTAACGCATAGCGGCTGCGTTGTCTCCATCAACCGAGCCAAAGTTACCCTGGCCGTCAACCAACATGTGACGCAACGAAAAGTCCTGCGCCATCCGAACGATGGTGTCGTAAACTGCACTGTCGCCGTGAGGGTGGTATTTACCAATCACGTCGCCCACAATACGTGCAGATTTCTTATAGGGCCTATTCCAGTCATTATTTAATTCGTGCATCGCAAACAGTACACGGCGGTGGACGGGCTTTAATCCGTCTCGTGCGTCGGGGAGTGCGCGACCAACGATCACGCTCATGGCGTAATCGAGATAACTACGGCGCATCTCCTCCTCTAGGCTGATGGGCAAAGTTTCTTTGGCAAACTGGGTCATTTGAAGGTGCCGTTCCGATTAGGGGTAAACCAATCATTTTAGGCCTAGTCGGGGGTTTTTATGGTGTCTCCTGCGAGCAACACCAAAGAAATTATCCAAATTAGAGCGATTTAGGCCCTTCTATGAGTACTTAGGTGTAAAGCCGGGCTCAAATTCTTTTCAAAAAAGAAAGTTAATCGTCTAAGTTGAGGTGTTTGTGCGCTGTTTGCTGGGTTATTTTTACAGGATATGGCACAATCTATTTAGATCGAGATTTTTTAACACTTCTCGTAGGTTCGCAGTGCTACTGCTTTTTTTTGCCTCTAGGGAGATTTATGAGGAATTTGAAATTTTTGGCAATTTGCTTTGCCACATCCGTACTTGCTTGTTCAGTAAGTGCACAAGAAATTAACAACTGGAGAAGTTCAAACGGCGACGTTTGGAAAAACTCTGCTGGTGAATGCTGGCGTAATTCGTCCTGGACACCCGCTACTGCGGCTCCTGGATGTGACCCAAGCATCTCTGCAGCTCCTAAGTCAGCTCCAGCCGCTGGCCAACCCGCTGCTGCTTCTAAAGTAACTTACGCAGCTGATGCTTTCTTTGATTTTGATAAATCAGTTCTGAAGCCAGAAGGCAAAGCAAAGCTTGATGATTTGATTTCTAAAATCAAGTCAATCAACCTTGAAGTTATCATTGCTGTTGGTCACACCGACTCAGTAGGTACAGATGCATACAACCAAAAGCTGTCTGTTCGTCGCTCTGACGCAGTTAAGGCTTATTTGGTTAGCAAAGGTATCGAGAAAAACCGTGTTTACACAGAAGGCAAAGGCAAGAGCCAACCTGTTGCTGATAACAACACTGCTGATGGACGTTCGAAGAACCGTCGCGTTGAGATCGAAGTTGTTGGAACACGTTCCAAGTAATTCGGTTTAGATACGTTGCCTCCTTGAGGCATCTCTTACAAATCCCGCTTGCAAGCGGGATTTGTTTTTGGAAACATAGATTTAACAAAGTAATTCATGAATACACCAAGCAACGTTGATTCTGCGGAGATCGAAAAATTCTCCCAACTTGCCCATAGATGGTGGGATAAAGATAGTGAATTCAAGCCACTGCACGCCATTAATCCGATCCGTTTAGATTGGATAAAGTCGCACGTGTCAGTGAGCGACAGGGAAGTTTTAGACATTGGTTGCGGAGGCGGAATACTCAGTGAATCACTTGCTCAAAGTGGTGCGCGGGTTACGGGTATTGATTTATCCATTAAGGCTTTGAGGGTTGCAAAACTACATGCTTTAGAGGTAGGCGCTAAGAGTGTTGCTTACGAAGAAATCTCAGCAGAAGATCTAGCCCTTAAAAGACCTGAATCATTTGATGTTGTAACGTGTATGGAGATGTTGGAGCATGTACCTAATCCGGCCTCGGTTGTAGAAGCTTGTGCCCGTTTGGCTAAGCCTGGAGGGTGGATTTTTTTGTCAACGATCAACAGAAACTTACAATCTTTCCTAATGGCAATCGTGGGTGCTGAGTACATTTTGAACATGCTACCCAAAGGCACTCATGAATATGCAAAATTTATTCGACCAAGTGAGCTACTTGCGTTTTGTAACGACGCTGGATTGGTTGAGGCTGATTTAAAGGGGTTGCATTTCAATCCCTTAACTCAACGTTACTGGTTGGATCAAAAAACACAGGTTAATTACTTTTTGGCCCTACAAAAGCGGCCTAGCTAAGTTCACACTCCACACATCTCAGATATAAATTATGCTTAGGCACATTAAAGCGGTACTTTTTGATTTGGACGGGACGCTGATTGACAGTGCCCCAGACTTGGCCGCTGCTGCGGACCGGTTAAGGTTAGACAGAGGTTTGCCTGAGCTTGGACTATCGTTGTACCGACCCCACACGGGTACGGGTGCTCGAGGGATGCTAAAAATGGCTTTTCAAATGGAGCCAGAGCACCCCGACTTTATGGATTTACGCGAAGAGTTCTTTAAAAATTATGAACGTAACTTGGTAGTTAATACCCGTCCCTTTGATGGAATACACGAGCTCATAGAGTCTTTGAATAGTAGGTCTTTGGCCTGGGGAATTGTGACCAATAAGAGTGCCCGTTTTACGGATCCAATTGTTCAACAAATTCCCCTGCTTGGGCAGGCAAAGACAGTCATTTCAGGCGACACAACAGCGCACGCCAAACCCCATCCAGCGCCCATATTAGAGGCGATGAAAAGGATGCAGATAAATCCTGATGAATGCGTCTACATTGGAGACGATGAACGCGATATCGTTGCAGGTAAGGCGGCTGGTGTGAAGACAGTGGCTGCTGGCTACGGCTACCTTGGCGACTCAGGAGATATTGGCGCTTGGGGTGCAGATCTAAATATATATTCGCCCATAGAGCTAGTCAAATGGTTGCCAAAGACTTAAAATACTTTCTCAGGGGCTGCATTGGTTTCGACATGGGTTCGGACGCGCTTCAGGGCATGTCGAGGTTCTGTTACCTCGTAAAACAGCAGAAAAAAACTAACTGCAAACGACGAACGTTTCGCACTCGCCGCTTAATCCGGTGAGCTCTACAACAGCAGGCCGATAGGCTGGGCAAGGGGTCGCAAGACTTCCAGGCTGTAGAGGAATTTTTATCGGCTGGTTCGACAACGGGTACCTTGTTGTTGAACGAGAAAAGAGGGTACTGGTCTGGGGTGTAGCGTGCTGCTGCGCGGCATTCTGGATGAGAAACAAATCAGACGGCTAAACATGTAGAACTGGGTGAAAAAGGCTTGTGGACGGGGGTTCAAATCCCCCCAGCTCCACCATATGCAGATTAAGGACCGCTAGGGATGACTTCTTAGCGGTCTTTTTCTTTGGAAAATCAATAACTTACCCTCTCCATGGCCTGGTGAATGGCATGCAGCCTGT